>JAOUDB010000563.1 GCA_029859485.1 Desulfuromonadales bacterium
GGAAAATGCGCTGAGCGAGGAAAACCGTAAATTATTACAGAGCTGGCCAGAACTGAAGAAGGCTTATCGCGCTGGGGTTATGATCACCAAGGTGCGCGACAAAGAAATCCGCACCGAATTGACGACTACCACCCTCTCAGGGACGCGCATCCCCAAGGTCTGCCTTCCTGACTTTGCCGACTACGGTGAGATTATCCGCTGGTGTATGAAGGAGAATGCCCCTGGATTTTTCCCTTATACGGCCGGGCTCTTTCCCTTCAAGCGGACCGCCGAAGACCCGAAGCGCCAATTTGCCGGCGAAGGGACTCCGGAGCGGACCAATCGCCGCTTCCACTATTTGACCAAAGACGACAATGCCAAACGTCTTTCGACCGCCTTTGACAGCGTGACCCTTTACGGTGAAGACCCGGATGAACGTCCTGATATTTACGGCAAGGTAGGCATGAGTGGTGTGTCGATCTGCACCCAGAACGACATGGACAAGCTCTTTGCCGGCTTCGACCTCTGCGACCCGATGACCTCCGTCTCGCTGACGATCAACGGCCCGGCGCCGATGTTGCTAGCCATGTTCATGAACACCGCCATCCGTCAGCAGTTGGAGCTGTTTCGCAACGAACACGATCGTGAGCCGACAGAAGAAGAAAGGACTGAGATCCAGAGTTGCACCCTGCAAACCGTGCGTGGCACGGTGCAGGCTGACATCCTTAAGGAGGACCAGGGGCAGAATACCTGTATCTTCACTACCGAGTTCGCCCTGCGCATGATGGGCGACATCCAGCAATATTTTATAGATCAGAAGATCCGCAACTATTATTCCGTTTCGATCAGCGGCTACCACATTGCCGAAGCAGGCGCCAACCCGATCAGCCAACTGGCCTTTACCCTCTCCAACGGCTTCACTTTCGTTGAATACTATTTGTCACGTGGTATGCATATCGATGACTTTGCCGGCAACCTGTCGTTTTTCTTCAGCAATGGCCTTGACCCGGAATACACAGTGATCGGCCGGGTGGCGAGGCGGATCTGGTCGGTGGTCATGCGCGACCGTTACGGTGCAAACAAGAAGAGCCAGATGCTCAAATACCACATCCAAACCTCAGGCCGCTCGCTTCATGCCCAGGAGATGAACTTCAATGATATCCGCACGACCCTGCAGGCGCTGATGGCCGTCTATGACAACTGCAACTCCCTTCACACCAATGCCTATGACGAGGCGATCACAACCCCAACCGAGGAATCGGTGCGACGGGCCATGGCGATCCAGATGATCATCAACAAGGAGCTTGGACTGACAAAGAACGAGAACCCGATGCAGGGCGCTTTCATTATCGAAGAACTGACCGACCTTGTCGAAGAGGCGGTTCTCGAACAGTTCGAGAAAATCAGTCAACGAGGCGGCGTGCTCGGAGCAATGGAAACCCTCTATCAACGGACCAAAGTCCAGGAAGAATCGATGCTCTATGAACACAAGAAACACACCGGCGAGCTGCCGATCATAGGCGTTAACACCTACCTGAACCAGAAGACAGAGGAAGATGGTTACGAGATCCCCGGCGAACTGGCACGCTCAACGGAAGAGGAAAAACGCCACCAGATCAACAACCTGCGCGCCTTTCAGGCAGAACATGCCGGACAAGCACCTGCGGCACTCAAGCGTCTGCAGCAAGTCGCCGAGAATGGCGACAATATTTTCGCCGAGCTGATGGAAGCAGTCAAAGTCGCCTCTCTCGGTCAGATCAGTTCTGCACTCTACGAGGTTGGTGGCCAGTATCGACGGAACATGTAACCGACATTCTTGCAAACGGGATAAAAACTGGACATTTTCAAAGTTTTCAAAGAACGTCGGAGCCTCCGTAGATATATAGACAAAAACGTCGAGACGGACAAGATCGAGCAGGGACTGAAGGCTGCGCGTCTGTCTCCCTCGTGGAATAATCTGCAGTGTTGGCGTTTTCTAGTCATCGACAACCGATGGGAGAGTAAACATAATGACCAGGGATGAATGCGCCGGACGCCTTGACCGCTTGCATGGGAGGCTACGTGAACAAGGTCTCGACGGTGCACTGATCAACCATCCGATCGACCTGTACTACTTAACGGGAACCCGCCAGAATGGCGTACTATGGACGTCGACGAGCGGCGAGACGCAGCTTATGGTCCGGAAAAGCCTCAGCCGCGCGTGCGCAGAAGCGCTCATCGACCGGGTCCTCCCCTTTCCTTCCAGCAAAGAGTTTGCAGCCTCCCTGCCTGGTGATGCTGTCCGAATCGGAATGACCTTTGATGTGCTGACGGTCCAGCAATACAACTACTTCACCAAACTGCTGCCC
>JAOUDB010000562.1 GCA_029859485.1 Desulfuromonadales bacterium
TCTTAAGGAAGATGGCGAGCTCAGTTTTGCCGGACTTCTTGAGCAGGTCAATACCATCGATGGTATTGACCGTATTCGCTTTACCACATCGCATCCGAAAGATCTCTCCGACGACCTGATCGAGTGCTTCGGTCGCCTCGACAAGCTCTGCAAACATTTGCATTTGCCGGTGCAATGTGGTTCCGACAACATCCTCAAGGCGATGAACCGTGGCTATACAAGGGAGAGATACCTGGGGGTCGTCGAGCGCCTCCGGCAGGTTTGTCCGGAAATCCGGCTCTCCTCCGACATTATCGTCGGCTTTCCCGGAGAAACCGAGGCGGATTTCGCGGAGACGATGTCTCTGCTTGAAAAGGTCCGTTACACGGAGATCTATTCCTTTATTTATTCGCCGCGACGTGGCACGGCTGCGGCGGATATGGCAGATGAAATGACGGCAGAGGTTAAACAGGATCAGTTCAACCGCATGCTTGAACTGCAGCAGGAAATCAGTCGACAGACTTGGGAGGCTGATGTTGGCACAATTCAGGAAGTCCTTGTTGAGGGTGAGAGCAAGGTCGGGGCAGGGCAGATGTTCGGCCGGTCTACCTGGAATCGTATCGTTAACTTTGCCGGGCCTGCTGAGCTTGCCGGTCAGCTGGTTTCGGTAAAAATTACGAAAGCATTTCGCAACTCCCTGCTGGGAGAGTTGGTCGAATAAGTGAAGAGGGGTCATGGAATGAATGAGAATGATTTTAAGTTTTTCAAGGAGCTGATTGAAGCACCGAGTCCGTCCGGTTTCGAGCAACCTGCTCAACGAGTCATTCGTGAGGCTCTTGCTGATGTTGCTGATGATGTCCGTACCGATGTGATGGGTAACGTGGTGGCTCATGTTAAGGGTCCAAAAGGCGCCCCGCGTTTGATGCTTGCGGGCCACTGCGATGAAATAGGCTTCATGGTCAAATATGTCGATGACCAGGGTTATCTTTTTTTTGCTCCGATCGGTGGTGTTGATGCGCACCTGGTGCCTGGACAGCGGGTTACGGTCCATACCTCTGGCGGTCCGATTGCCGGTGTTGTTGGTAAAAGACCGATTCACCAGATCGAGGTCAAAGATCGGGAAACGGTCGTCCCCTTTAAAAGTCAGTTTATTGATGTCGGCTGTAGCAGCAAAGACGAGGCTGTCAACCTGGTGTCGATCGGTGATCCAGTCACTTTTCGTGTCGGTGTCGAGCGCTTGCAGGGCACGCGACTGACATCACGCGCCTTTGATGACAAGATGGGCGCTTTCATTGTTGCCCAGGTGCTCAGGGAGGTCCGTCGTCAGAATCGTATGACGGTTGATCTGCATGGTGTTTCAACCGTTCAGGAAGAAGTTGGCTTGCGCGGCGGTGCAACCAGTGCTTATGGTGTGCAGCCGGATATTGGTATTGCCGTCGAAGTTGGCTTTGCCAGCGATTATCCCGGTGCTGACCATAAGGACCTGGGCGAGGTGAGCCTCGGTAAGGGTCCCGTGATTGCGCGTGGACCCAATATCAACCCGGTGCTTTTTGATCTCCTCAAAAAGACGGCAGAGGAAGAAAATATCCCCTGCCAGATCATGGGGATCCCTCGTGCTACGGGAACGGACGCAAATGTCATGCAGTTGGTGCATGGTGGCGTGGCGACGGCGTTGATCAGCATCCCGCTGCGCTATATGCATACTCCGGTCGAGGTTCTTGATTGGGTCGACCTGGAGGGCGCAGTCAAGCTGTTATCAGCGCTTTGCAGCAGGATTGCCAAAGACCATTCATTCGTGCCGAATTAACCGATTGATGGTCTCTGTGGCCAGGCCTGAATTAAGTGTTATCTAAATGGAGAAAAAGCTTGACATCATCAGACCTTTTGACTAAATTTCGAGTTTCTGTGAGCCCCGTTAACTTACAGAACTGATCTAGAGAGGATAGTAATGAGTACTCCAGTTGCAAAAAATGAAGATCTCCAGAAAGACTGGTACGTTGTTGATCTGGAAGATAAAGTTCTGGGCCGTATGGCGACAGAAATTGCCAAGGTCCTGCGCGGTAAGCACAAGGCCATTTATACGCCGAGCGTTGATACTGGTGACTTTGTCATTGTTCTCAATGCAGAAAAGGTGCGTTTGACCGGTAACAAACTCAGCCAGAAGATGTATCATCGCCACAGTGGTTACACCGGTGGCCTGACTTCGATCTCTGCAGGTAAAATGCTCGAGAAAACACCCGAAGAGCTGATCCGCAAAGCGGTTAAAGGGATGTTGCCAAAGAACAAGCTCGGACGTCAGATGTTTAAAAAACTTAAAGTCTACTGCGGTGCCGATCATCCGCATCAGG
>JAOUDB010000561.1 GCA_029859485.1 Desulfuromonadales bacterium
ACGCTCTGATAGGCATCAACCTCAGCCTCTTCCCGCTCGTTTTCATATACGTCGTGATGGCTTAAGAAACAGACCGATCTCCGGGTTTTACAGTTCTTTTGGCGAGAAAAACATTGCCCTAATATTTAAACAGCAGACCATTAGGGGCCCTTATTGCAAAGACCGTGAGAAACTGATAATCTCTCGCTACAATCAACACTTGAGGTCTGAATGCGTGCTCTTTGCCTTGCTATGCTTCTGACAACCTGCCTATTACTTCAAGCAGGCTGTAAAGATTCCGAACCTATCCGGATTGGCTTTCTCGGTGGTCTGACGACACGCGCCGCAGGATTGAGCACCAGCGGGCGTGACGGCTTTCAGCTGGCCATAGAGGAGATCAATGCCAGCGGGGGCATCAATAACCGTCAAGTGGAAGGAATCATTCAAGACACTCGGGGACACAAGGAGACAGCTCTTCAGGCGGTCCATTCACTGGTACGGCGCAAGGTTGCTGCAATCGTAGGACCCATGACCAGCCAGACAGCCGTTGCAGTCGTTCCGGAAACCAACCTGAATAAAATCCCCATGATTAGCCCCACGGTCAGCACCAATCAGCTGAACGGTCTCGACGATTACTTCTTCAGAGTTTATTACACCAACGCCCAGGCTGCGAAGCTTTTGGCTGAACGGCTGTCGTCTCAGGAGAATAAGCGGATCGCAGCAATCTACGATCTCGGCAACAAGGCCTATACAGAAGACTGGGTCAACCATTTCCAGGAAGCTATTGAGCGGGAAAACGGCTCAGAGGTCGTCAGGATCCCTTTCGACATGCGTTCCGACACGCTCTTTATTAAACTTGCGGCACAAGCAGCAGAAGCCAACCCGCAAGGGGTATTAATTCTCGCCAACGCGGTTGACACGGCCATAATATGCCAGCAATTGGCAAAGTTATCTATCGATCTACCTCGTTACGCTACGGGGTGGTCCTATTCTGACGACCTGGTTCAATTCGGTGGCAAAAGCGTTGAGGGGCTGTCCATTATTCAAAGCGCCAATGTCACAGATCCGGCGCCGGCGGTGCAGAACTTTGTCGAGGCTTACCGGCAAAGATTTCGCGCTGTGCCGAATTTCCCTGCCTTCCATGCCTACGATGCAACCAGAATGCTCCTCAGCGTTCTTGAAAAAACGACCGATCCTGAAAAGATCCGTGAAGAGCTGTTAAAGATCGAGAGTTTTGCCGGGCTGCAGTCCGATAACTCTTTCGATCGTTACGGTGACCTCAAAAACCCCCGCCTTCATCTCGCAAAAATCGTAAATGGCCAGTTTATAAAAACAGATTAACTGGTAACAAGCCAATCTCTTCACATCCCGATAAATCCCTCTCCATAAGTAGCAATCCCACAACGTCATGATATGCTCGAGATATTACGAGTGAAAGGATCTCTCATGACTTTGAAAAACACATTACAGGAAATGAAAGGTAAATCCCTGTCACGCATCCCCCCGGAAGCGGCGGCGATCATGGCACACACGACAAAGCAGCTCGAGCTCTCAGGCATTGTCGACAAAGCCCTCGCCAAAGGCGACAAAGCACCCTCTTTCGGGCTACAGGACTGGCAGGGGAACAGCTACAACTCTGCTCATCTACTGGCCAAGGGGCCTTTAATCCTCCACTTTTATCGAGGCTCCTGGTGACCTTATTGCAATGCGGAGCTGGAAGCTCTGCAAACGATCTACGATGCCGTTACTGACCTTGGCGCCAACCTGCTGGCAATATCTCCATCGAGACCGGAGTTTGCTCGCCAGATCGTCAAAAAGAACAATCTCTCCATCCCGGTTCTCTGCGATCAGAATAACGCCATTGCCGACAAGTTTCGATTGGTCTTTACCGTTCCGGACAATTTGCGGCAAATTTATCTCTCCTTCGGTATCGATCTCGAACGTCATAACGCCGACCCAAGTTGGACATTGCCGATGCCTGCCCGCTACATCATCGGTAAAGATGGTGTGATCATTGATGCCGATATCAGTGTCGATCATACGAACCGGCCTGAACCCCGGGATCTATTGAAAAAACTGGAGGAAATCAATCCATAGACATGACAACTGAATTTGTTCACAACACCTGTGACAATTTTTTTAGATACGTCTGCTAACATGCAGGAATGTCTACAGACCTGTACTCCTTTTAAGGACACAGCTCTGAATCCGGCGGAACATGTTTAAAGGCTACAGAACTTTGCCTCTAACAGCGATATTGCTTATCTCTCTTGCCATACCGGCAGTCACCGCCCTTCTGTCGCAAAACCAGGCAGAAAACCAGGCAAGGGGCTTTTGAAGCAACTTGA
>JAOUDB010000564.1 GCA_029859485.1 Desulfuromonadales bacterium
GCATCTTGTTTGAATCGACGTAAGCAATTCCATAGTCCGAACCTACCCCGGCTTTGCTGACCGCCATGGCCGGAGTCACAGCGGTATAGGGGTAATGGAACATCACGCGAGCGTCAGAATTCATGGCCTTGCCGTCTTTGCCGTTAAAAAAAACATTCTTGTCCACCCAACCCATCAGCCAGGCACTGTCTGTGTCCGGATAAATCCTTATACCATTCATGGTTCCATCGGTACGAGGGTGCCACACGATGGAACGGGCGGTGGCGTTAGCGATCTTCACTGCATCTGTGAGTATGTTCTTCATGCGTTCATCAGGGCTGAAAGGCTTGCCTTTTTCAATACCGATCGAGGCAAACAGGCCGCGTGTTTCCGGGTCCAGCATGTCGAGATGCTCTTCCTGGATCCACTCGTTGAGGTGCTCATAAAACAAGTAGTTATTCGCGTGAATCGTGTTGAACGAAACGAATGAACCGCTGATGAACTCCATTTCGGGGGGATTTTCTTTTTTCGACAGGGGGTAAATCCGCAGGTTCTGTTTCACATTCTTCGCCGCCGGTTCCAGTCCCTTGGCTATAGAGGCACGCATGAAAACCCATATGTTGTATGTCTTGGATGGAACAACGAAATAGCCCTCGGGAATATCGCCCTCATAGTCGGGCGGGAGCACCAGGTATTTGCCGCCCTTGCCCTTGTCGGGCCCGGCAGGACCAATGTCCTGCATGTAACGGAACCACGCATCATTAAAGGCACCCAGCATTCCCGGCGGCGCTTCGACTACTGTAGCGCCGTCACGTTTCAGGTTGAGCGTTGGTATGACATACATTGTGGACGTGTTTCCAGTCAGAAAGAGTGACGTGGAATCCATCAGTTTATCCATGATCATCACCTGGTGAGACGCTGTTGCTCCCAACTCGTGATTGCCATGAATCAGTGCCTGTAAGGATGCGCCAGGCATGCCTTTTAGAAAAGCATCCACACCGCGCATAGTGTCCAGATAATCATAGACCTTCTCTGCGGTTTCAGGAAATGGCGCTCCATCAAGGAATTTGAGTGTACCGATGGACGTTTCAACCTGGTCTGGAGTCGAAATTGAATCCAGAACTTCCTTGCTGACCTGTGCTCCAATCGGTAAGCACGTAAAGTGTGTAATGAGAAACGTTACTGCAATGCTCAAGTAGACTTTGATGCATACTTTCTTCATTAGACGTTCTCCTCGTATAAGTTAAACAATTAATTTTACTTTGCTCTGATTGCTTATGTTCGGTTGAGAGTCGAGGATCCGGTCCCGATATATTCGGCACCATAAAGCGAAGAAGCCCAAATTCGAGCCAGTGCTTCACGGATTGGTTCGGGCTCTTTCCTTGGGTGCTGTCCAAACGCACTGATAAGCGTATAAGCATCAAGTCGATTGAGCGCAAACATGACACTGTAAGGGTCAAAGTCCGGAATCAGGCCCTGCTCCTGATCTGCTTTAATTCGAGCACAACCGGCATCATCGAACCCACCTAAAAACTTTTCCCAGGCGTTTTCAAAACGTTTGTCGGCAGTAGCCGAATCAAATATTGCTTTCAACAATGGGCCTCGTTCATAACAGACACGAACCAACCCATCCAGGGCCTCATACATCAAAGAGACAGGATCGCCGGTTCCGCTAATCCAAGGCGCGGCAGCAACAAAAATTTCTTCTTGCAGAAAGTCCAGCAAGGTCTCCATCAATTCATGCAGGTCACTGAAATACTGGTAAAATGTCGCACGGCTCACTCCTGTTGAGTCCATCAATGAGCTGACGGTCATTTCGTGAAACGGGTGCACCCAGACAAAATCCAATGCCGCATTGAGGATTGCAGTACGTGTGCGTTCGGATTTAGTGACCCTGAGAGAAGGTTTAGGACTCAAGTGAAGAGGAGACGATAGTTGCTTACTGACTGGCATCACTCACACCTTTAGATATTCGTGTTGAGAAACATCATTGAATCAGTGTTTTCATATAGTTAAACCCTGATTTAACATGTCGACCATCACAAAACTGACACAGTGTCAGATTTAACTAATATCATGTGATTTCTATATTTCAAGACGGTATGTCTTCAAAACTCAAAAAAAGAAGGCCCTCCAATTGGAGGGCCTTCGTATCGACTTTTTATTCAGAATAAATTATTGCTTGCAAAAACTTCCCATTTATTCAGCTTATTCCCATTTATTCCGTGTTTCTACAAAATTGTAGAAAGTGAACTACCACGGGCTTACGCCCATGGCATCATAAAGGCCAAGCTTTGCTCGCCCGCTGGCGTCTTGAGCAGCGGGTACTTCCATCCACAAGCTTAC
>JAOUDB010000107.1 GCA_029859485.1 Desulfuromonadales bacterium
TGATGTTCTCCCCAGCTTCGAGTGTTGCCTTTACAACATCAAAGACTCGCTCCACGATCTCAGCTGATTCTTTCTTGGTAAAGGCGGTCATCAGACTGATTTTTTCTATAAGATCTGCTTTAGTCATCATTCCCTCCTAAATAAGTACATAATTAAGACAGTTAAAATTGTAACCGGTCATTGTGCAAGATCAAGCTCGGGCTTTCTAATATTTTGTGTCAGAAGGTTTGCAGGGCTTAAATCCCTTGATCCCAGCCTCCGTCTCGCACCCTCCGCATTACAAGAAAAGAACACCAAGGAACGTACTCTGGTGGCCAATGTTTTATCTTCCTAAAATTTAAGAATTGATTTGACAGAGAAGTGCTCAGAGATTGAATGGATGGCAGGATTACTGTTAATCCTCCTGCATTGATTTATCAGCTCTGGATTTTCTGAAATGTGAAATTATTGCTGACCAGGTCTGACAGTGAATGTCAGATCCATTCAGATTTACAACGCTTGATTTGAGTTTTTATCCGTTGCTTATCTGTGCTCAATTAATTTTTCTCTTAAGCCTAGTTTTACTTGGTGTCAATAAGCTTTCAACTTTGCGCCTTTGTGTTAAAAACTCACCGAACTTGCATAGCCACAAACAAAAAAGGAGCCCTCCTGCGTCGGAAGAGTTCCTTCTAGTAAACTATAAGTCATTACTGTTACTTGATCAGACGACCGATACGACCCCAACGCGGCATGAACTTCTCTTTGTCCCAGGACCAGTACTTGATAAATGCCACCCCCTTGATCGCCGAGCGGTCGACAAAACGCCAAAAACGACTGTCGTAGGAACGATCGCGATTGTCTCCCATGACGAAATAGTTATCAGGCGGCACTGTGACCGACGGCATGTTGTCACGTGGGCCGGCAGTGACGTTGCCATCCTTGTAGACAGCTTCGGGTGTCAGGTGCCGTTTGCCATTCACGAAGACGCTTTTGTTGCGGATCTCAACAGTGTCTCCGGGCAGCCCAATAACGCGCTTTATAAAATCACGACGCTTGAAATAAGATTTGTCTTTATCCTCAGGAAATTCGAAGACAATGATGTCACCACGTTCCGGGTCGCGAATCGTAAAGATGCGGTCTTCGATAAAGGGCACCTGTAAACCGTAAGTGAACTTGCTTACCAGCAGATGGTCACCAATCAGCAAAGTGTCTTCCATGGACCCAGAAGGGATTTTGAAGGCCTGAACGACGAACGTACGAATAATCATCGCAAGGATGGCAGCGACAATCAGTGCTTCTGTCCAATCGCGCAACTGTGACTTCTTGGGCGACTCCTGCTTATTAACAGCCTGCTTTTTTGCAAAGAGCTTCATTACTTGTTTTCCTTGACTTTCAATATGGCCAGAAAGGCTTCCTGAGGCAGTTCAACGTTGCCGACCTGTTTCATTCTCTTCTTGCCCTCTTTCTGTTTTTCCAAAAGCTTACGCTTACGACTGATGTCGCCACCGTAACACTTCGCCGTAACATCCTTGCGTAGAGCCTTGACGGTTTCGCGGGCGATAACCTTGTTGCCGATAGCCGCCTGAATCGCCACTTCAAACTGCTGACGCGGGATAAATTCTTTCATCTTCGCGACCAGGTCACGTCCGCGGTATTGGGCTTTGTCGCGATGAACGATCAGTGAGAGCGCGTCGACCAGGTCACCATTGATCAGAACATTAAGCCGAACTAGCTCGCTCGGACGATAATCAAGATGCTCATAATCGAGGGAAGCATAACCACGTGAAAGGCTCTTGAGACGATCGAAAAAGTCCATGACGATCTCGTTGAGCGGCAGCTCGTAGATAACCATGACACGGTTCGCGGTCAGGTACTTGATTTCACGCTGAACACCACGCTTCTCCTCGCACAAAGCGAGCACGGCTCCAACAAACTCGTTGGGAACATGTACGGAGGCCAGGATGAAAGGCTCTTCGATAATGTCGATGTTCTGCACATCAGGCAACTTGTTGGCGCTGTCGACGTTGATCGTTTCACCTTTTACCGTGGTGACCCGATAAACAACCGTCGGTGCAGTGGTGATCAAATCAACGCCAAATTCACGCTCAAGGCGCTCCTGAATGATCTCCATATGCAGGAGACCGAGGAAACCGCAACGAAAGCCAAAACCCAGGGCGACCGAATTCTCCGGCTCGAAGGAGAAAGAGCTGTCATTGAGGCGTAGTTTCTCCATGGCGTCGCGAAGATCTTCGTAATCGCCGGAATCAATCGGGTAAAGACCGGAGAAGACCATCGGCTTGACGTCTTTAAAGCCTGGCAGAGCATGGGCTGTCGGATTACGCACATGAGTAATCGTGTCACCGACCTTGGCATCCGCTACGACCTTAATGCTGGCTGTAATAAAGCCGACCTCACCTGCCGTGAGCTCATTCACGGCAACCGTATGCGGAGCGAAGACACCGACCTTAAGAATCTCATGTTCAGTGCGGCTCTCCATGAGACGAATTTTGTCACCCTTTTTCATGGCACCGTCAATAACACGCACCAGAACGATGACACCCTGGTAAGGGTCGTACCAGGAATCAAAGATCAGGGCTTTTAATGGTGCGTCCGGGTCGCCCTTAGGAGGCGGAATCTTTTTTACAATGGCTTCCAGAATATCCGCGATGCCAAGGCCTGTCTTGGCGCTGGCAACAACCGCATCGCTGGCATCCAGGCCAATAATCTCCTCTATCTCAGCGCGAACTTTTTCAGGTTCGGCGCTGGGAAGGTCGATTTTGTTTAGAACGGGAAAGACTTCCAGATTTTCATCGATGGCCAAATAAACGTTTGCCAGTGTCTGCGCTTCAACTCCCTGTGATGCATCAACAACGAGCAGAGCACCTTCACAGGCAGAGAGAGAACGACTGACCTCATAGGTGAAGTCAACGTGACCCGGGGTGTCTATCAGGTTAAGGATGTAATCCTGACCGTCGGCGGCACGATAGCTCAGGCGAACCGCTTGGGCCTTGATCGTGATACCGCGCTCTCTCTCCAAGTCCATCTTGTCAAGAAACTGGTCTGTCTTCTCCCTGTCTGTCAGGGTTCCGGTCATTTCCAGCAAGCGATCAGCGAGAGTTGATTTACCGTGATCAATATGAGCAATGATAGAAAAATTTCGAATCTGTGATTGTTTCATAAATATAAGAACTTATCCCTTGCGACAGCAATCTATATATATTTTTGGAGAACAATGAAAAATATCGAAATACTGGTAATTTGTAAAGAAGCAAAAAGGGAATGAAGCTTATTTACAACTGAGACCAAGAAGAGCCCGTCGGCTTTATTCTTGCCAAGTGCGCCTGAGCGTGATTAAGATGCTGATATTATAGTAAGGATTCTATTACAGAGAGGCTTTATGGCTTTGATTACAGAACTGCTGCAGAAAAGCTGCCGTACACACGCCAGAAAGACTGCCCTAAGACACAAAGTTGCCGGCCGCTGGGTTGAGTACAGCTACGCAACGATCTGGAGCGCCTCTGACCAGATCGCCGCCGGCCTGGTCGAGTGGGGCCTAGAGTCCGGCGATCGCGTTGCTTTGCTGGCACCATCATCCCCTGCCTGGGTCATGGCCTACTTCGGCATACTCAAAAGCAGCGCCATCGCTGTGCCGATCGACAAAGACCTCAAGCAGGGAGAGCTGCGTCATATTATTGCTAACTGCGGCGCGCGGGTTCTATTTACAGAACAGTCCTACCTTGATTTGATCCTTGATATCGCGGAGAACTTGCCCCAGCTCGAGAAGATCGTCCTGCTGAACCAGGAACCAACACAAAAGGGACAGATTCCCCCCAAGGTGGAACACGCCCTTGCGTTGCTTATCAGCGAATGGCATCGACTCAGCCAGCGCTACAAGATCAAGGACGACGATATCCAGGCCTTTGAAGGCCTGGCAGAAGATTTTCAACAGCTTGTCATGCCCACGGGGGCCAAACAGGGAGACAAGAAGAAAAACTTCTTTACCCGTTTGCTGCGCGACCCCGACGAAAAAAACCCTGTTTTCTCGGTAGAAAACCTTGAAGACTTCCAGAAAGCGTCACCGCCACCGTTGACGAGTTGTCAGCCAAACGACCTCGCGGTCATCCTTTACACCTCTGGCACAACGGGGCGTTCTAAGGGCGCCATGCTGAGCCACCGCAACATTACCAGCAACGTGCGCACAGCTATAGAGCTCTTTGACCTTGATCCAAGCATGCACACACTGTCCTTTCTGCCGATCAACCACGTCTTTGAGCAAGTCGCAGGAATAATTCTGCCGCTCGCGGTCGGCGGCACAGTCTCCTTCGCTGAGAGCCTGCGCAAGTTGGGAGATAACCTGGGCGAGGTAAAACCCAATTTTTTACTTGGCGTCCCGGCTGTTTTCAGACTGCTCGCAGATCGCATGTCGCGCAAAATCGAAAGCCAACCTCTTTCCAGGGCGCTCTTTAAGTTCACTCCGACCCGCGGCATGGTGACGAAGAAAGTCCGCGAGGCCTTCGGTGGCAGCCCTGTCTTTATCAGTGGTGGTGCGGCTCTAGATCCAGAGGTTGCAGCGACCTTGATGGATTTGGGGTTAAACGTCTACCAAGGCTATGGCATTACCGAAACCTCGCCGGTTATCGCTGCAGAATCTCCCACCGTGAAGCGACTGGGAACCGTCGGCAAGCCGATACCGGGTGTCGAAGTCAAGATTCACGACGCAAACTCAGAAGGCGTCGGTGAGATCTGGGCCAAAGGGCCCAATATTATGCTCGGTTACTACAATAACCCGCAGGCGACCAAAGAAGCGATTACGGATGGTTGGTACCACACCGGGGACCTGGGTTGTCTCGAAGAAGATGGGTACCTGAGAATTTGTGGCAGGCTGAAAAATCTCATCGTTACGGCAAACGGCAAGAATGTCTATCCCGAAGAGATAGAAAATGAAATACTCAACAGTCCTTTTGTCGCAGAAATAATGGTTTACGGCCACAAGGTCAATGAAACCTCTGAAGAAGTATATGCCATGATTTACCCTGACCAGGACGCATTGGACGCTCATGCTGCCGAAGCAGGAGTGACTCATTATAAGCCAGAAGAGATCGAGAAGATCATCCGCCAGGAGGTTCTCGAACGCGGCAAGAACCTGGCCGACTACAAGAGAATAAAGCGCTTCACCCTGCGTGAAGACGAGTTCCCGAAGACGACGACGCGCAAGATCAAGCGTTTCGTGGTTGAGGCTGACATTGACACAGAAGGATAAGCAAAAGCCCGCTTAAAAAATACCGTTAATGGCGAAGACGATTCCCTAACACAAAAAGGCCCCACTGAGGGGGCCTTTTTGTTTAGCAAACGACCAGGGGTTGACTATTTCACGCCACTCTTCATTATCCTTCGGATGCCCAGGGTGTGCATCTCATCATTTGGGGCAGCCTTAATCTCTTTCTCTTCTTTCATTTTAGCCCAGAAGTCCATGTCCATACCATGACAGGCCTCACAGGTTCCGGCCCTCATGATCCTTTGTTGTTCTTCCTTGTTTAAAGGTCGAGCGCCTACGTGATTGGTTGCCTGGATTTGCTTTCCGTCTTCATCGACAATCCGCTCAAGTTCAAAATCGATCGGCGAACCTTCCGGAAAATTCTTGTCGATCATATACATGCCATTACCAAGGCCAAGGGCCTTACGCGACATGTGGCAATCTGCGCAAGTTCGGGCCTTCTTGGTGACGGTATGGGGTTGAATCGGGTTGGTCGCTATACCACTGGTACCATCTACAGTCGTATAGGTCTTATTGAGCACGAGATTATTTTCGCCGTCCATCTGCGTGAAGAACACCTGGCAGCCAGGAATAAAGGTGCTAATCTTGCCCTCCGGGTTCCAACCGATAATCGGCGTCTCCCAACGCAGGTACGAACGGGATTCGTTCCAGGAATAAGCCGTTTTTTCTCGGTTATCCTTGTGGCTTGCCATACTGATATCACCACCCTCTTTAGAATTCAACCAATCGCCATTGGGCTTGGCGATATCCTGTTTGGCGTGACAACCATAGCACTGTGGAGCCCAGGTTGCGTGGCAGGTGTAACATTCGAGTTTCTCCATGTGGACAGGAATGTTAACCATGGCAGTATGACCCTCGGATGAGTATTTGGCCTCGGAAACCTGGGGGACTATATGCTCCTTACCCGTCATCTTGCTGGTAAGGACAATCTTGCCGTCCTTTGCTTTCAAATTCGTCAAAGGATTGCCCCAAGAACTCTTCAGCTCGGATTTCTTCTGCATGGTGCCATGGCAGTCTTCGCACTCAACCTCAACCGCTTGCCATTTCTTGGCGTAAATATTGCCGTCACCATGCAGATCCTGCTTGGTGTGGCAATCGATGCAAGTCATACCCTTATCGTAGTGGACATCGGCTTGCAGGTGATTGTAGTTCTTGCCGTGGAGTTTCCCCTGTTTGCCGCCAGAGCTGGTCCATGGAGTGCCGTAAGCATCACTTTCCATCGTACCGATAAAGCTGACGCCAGTTCGTCCACCACGGTTATGGCAGTGAATACATTGTGTCTCAGGAATCTTTGAGGTTATACGATGGAACATCGGCCGATCTTTCTGGCTCTTGTCGATCGCCTTGTCACCTCCTTCATAGAGGCCGGCATCAGAATAAACGACATGACAAGCGGCACAACCGCTAGCACGATAGTCGCCATCGCGCTGGTGTCCATCGCTCCAGAGATGACAACGCAGGCACTGATTACGAAGGTAATCGTCGCCTGTAGAGTTGGTTGAACTTTCCGGTTTGCTCGGGTCATAATAAGGGACTTCTGCCAGCTCAGCCAAGGCAAACTCACCTTCCGGGTTGTCATCCTTAACAGCGTAATTGGCATAGATAGAAGCCCGGTCCTGAGCCCCAAAATCATAACGGGTGCCGCTGATAATCCCGGCACTGGTTGAGTGCAGAGACTTCATGTTGTTTTCGACTTCCTCGGGATGACATGTGCCGCAGGTTTCTTCAATTACACGAAAGTCACTGGGATTGCCATACATGCCCGTGTGGGCTTTCTCTGCCTCGACAGCAGAGGCATCCCCCTTGTGACAGTCCGTACAACTCAAATGACTCATTCCGTCGACTTCTGATATCTTCTCGATGCCATCGTGGCAGGTAATACACTTGCCATCATCAGCAAACGTATAAAAAGGAACAACCAAGAAGCTCACCAGGCAAACCCAAAAACCCCACTTGTTCATCTCGACCTCCTCTCAAAAGTTGGAACAAAAAAACCAGTTTGAACTTTACCAAACAACCGTGCTTTAGCAATTTGTGAGTGAAAGTTCCCAGGGTAAACAAAAACAATGGCGTCAGGAGGGCCTGACGCCATTGTTGAAAAAAACACTAAAATGTGAAGCACCCTACTCTTGCCGGGACGTACGCTAAGCCTCTTCTGCTATACAAATTGCATCATGGGGGCAAGCAGGCAGACAAAGTCCGTCCAGATCACAGATGTCATGATCGACAAAAGCCTTGCCGTCAATAACCTGTAAAGCGTTATGGGGACAGGCTTTGAGGCACTCTCCCGAGCCATGGCACTTATTCTTGTCGATATATATCTTCATCACTACTCCTGTTTGTTACATATTTGGATTGATCTTTTAGCAGAAATCCGGGCGTTTGTCAGCTGGAAGTTTTCTTTTTGGAGATTCGCAGGATTGCCTTATGAACGGCCTCGGGTTGCTTGGCAAACATGATAACGAGACCGTGTGGGTAATGTGACTTCAAGGAGTTGGGCTTGCGGTTCAACCGTGAGACTACAGCCCTGCAGCTGAGTTGGGCCCCAGACCCATCAGGGAGTTTAAAGCTTAATTAGAATTCTGTGCCAGGGGGCA
>JAOUDB010000565.1 GCA_029859485.1 Desulfuromonadales bacterium
ATATGGATGGTAGCGAGATTAAGGCCATGCTCTTTGGTGAGGAAGTTCCTGCTGAAGACGTTGGCGACACTCCTGTCGAGACAGCTGCTGTTGAGGAATGATTAAAGGGTTAGTCGCACATCATGGCTCGCTGCAAACCTATCTTGCCGGACGAACCTTGCGCCTCAATCTGCAGGCGCCTTGTATTGTCGGTGTCCTGAATGTGACGCCTGACTCATTCTCGGATGGTGGTCGTTTTTGCTCAGTTGCTGAGGCTCTTGAACAGGCGCGTAGCATGGCCCGTGAGGGTGCTGCACTGATTGACATCGGTGGCGAAAGTACCCGGCCCGGGGCTCCATCGGTCGACGAGGCTGAAGAGCTTGACAGGGTGCTACCGGTGATTGAAGCCTTGACCCGGGAACTGGATCTGCCGCTCTCCATTGATACGAGCAAGAGCACGGTTGCTGCTGCTGCTGTCGCCTCCGGGGTCGAGTTTGTTAACGACATCAGTGGCTTGTTTTATGATCCACAAATGGCCGATGTTGTCGCAGCCTCCGGGGCGGGTTTGATCGTGATGCATGCCCGTGGCAGGCCGGAAGCCATGCAACAGAACACCGATTATGAGGATCTGGTCGGTGAGGTCGTCGCTTCACTACAGAAAAGCATCCGCTGCGCCGAGCAGGCTGGCGTGGCGCTTGATAAGATTGCCATAGATCCCGGGATCGGTTTTGGTAAAGATACCGCTGGTAATCTTGAGCTTTTGCGGCAGACGGCAACCCTGGCGGAGCTGGGGCGCCCGATACTCCTGGGAACCTCACGAAAGAGTTTTATCGGCAAGGTCCTGGAGCAAAAGGTTCCAGCGGATCGTTTGATTGGAACTATGGCCACTCTTGCCCTCGGTTACGCAGGGGGCGCCCGCATGTTTCGGGTCCATGATGTTGCTGCTGCACGTCAGACGGTACTGATGGCTCAGGCTGTATGTGACGGAGCGGAGTGGGCAGCGAGCAAGCCTTCCTTATTGTAGACAGGGGATGTACTGAATGTTTGAGATGTTGACAAATTTCCGATGGCTTCTGGATTTGTTCGACATCTTTCTTGTCGCCTTTATTATTTATCGGATTTTGCTTCTTATTCAAGGCACCAGGGCCGTGCAGATGTTGGTTGGCCTCGCTGTGCTTTTGATGGTCTACGTTGCTTCACAGGTTGGCGGCCTCTACACCCTCAACTGGATTCTTAATAATTTCCTCTCCTCGATCATTCTGGTGATCGTCGTCCTTTTTCAACACGATATCCGTCGCGCCCTGATTCATGTAGGTCGCAACCCGTTCTTTGCCGACCTCTCTTTTCGTGAAGAAACCCGCGTTATCGATGAGTTATGCAGGAGCTGTGTTGCTCTTGCGCAGAGGCAACTTGGGGCCCTGATCGTCATCGAGCGCGAAACAGGTCTTAATGACTTTCTCGATGTCGGTGTCGATCTGGATGCCAAGCCGTCCAGTGAATTGATCCATTCGATCTTCAATACTGCTTCGCCCATTCACGATGGCGCTGTTATTATTCAGCGAGGCCGGATTACGCGGGCGGGTTGTTTCTTGCCTCTGACCCAGAACCTCGATGTCAGTCCGCGTTACGGAACCCGTCATCGTGCCGCGATCGGCTTAACGGAGTTGGTTGACGCTGTCGTCATTGTTGTTTCGGAGGAAACCGGGTTTATTTCAGTGGTTGTGGGCGGCAAGATAACCCGTGACCTGGAAGTGACTACCTTGAAAAAAGTTCTTAAACGTCTGCTTGAACCGCGACGTAAACGCGGTGTGAAGAGCTGAGCATGGTCGACAAAATTTTTGAAAACTGGTTGTTGAAATTTATCTCTTTGGCTTTCGCCGTGGTCCTGTGGTTCTTTGTCATGGGAGAAAGCCGCATGGAAGTTAACCATATCGTGCCGCTCGAATACGAAAATCTCCCCCAAGGTTTGATGATTGCGAGTGAGGTCCCGACCTCTGTTGCCATCCGCATTAGCGGACCACGTGCCATGCAAGTGAATCTTAGCCCGGGAGATATTAGTCTTGCTGTCGACTTGACAGGACTTTCCGCAGGAGTGACCTCTTTCAAACGTCTTGAGGAAAGTCTTAATATCCCAAGTGGTTTGAAAATCACTCGGATTTCTCCGTCGTATGTTGATGTCAAGCTTGATCGGGTGCGTGAACGTGAAGTTCCAGTTCGGGTTGTGATAACCGGAGAGCCGGCCGTCGGATTTATTGTTAAATCCTCTAAAGCCATACCCGGAAAAGTGGCTGTAGCAGGGGCTGAAAGCGAGCTTAAAGGTGTGTCAGAGGTCGTTACCGAAGGGA
>JAOUDB010000318.1 GCA_029859485.1 Desulfuromonadales bacterium
ACTGCAACTAGAACGTAGTTACGTGATTGCCAGTAAGGAAGAATCCGGAGGAGGGCTTGTCTCCGCCGAAGAGTTGCAAAGAGACGATCTTCTCTGGTTGCGATTTGCCAGGGGACAGGTCCGTGCCAGGGTGGAGGACGTCGATTCATGAGACAAATTTGGCTTTCACTGCTTCTTACGTTCTTTCTAGTTTCCTCGGCTTTTAGTGGAGAACTGTTTCTGCGTTCTGAGCAGGTTAATAATGGTGAAGCGGCTGTGCTGCAGTGGCAGGGAGAAACTCTTTCTTTTGGTGTGGTGCGTTTTAACGAGGAAGTCTACTACCTCTATCCAGATAGTGATGGTGCTATTGCCTTGCTGCCTGTCGGCCTGGACGTCGCTGCTGGCCATTACCCTATTATCGCTGCTTTGGTGGACCTGCAGGGGCAAACTTCAACGACAGAAATACTGTTGACTGTAGTCGATAAAAAGCGGCCCGAAGAGAACCTGACTCTGCCTGAACGCATGGTCACGCCGGGCAAGAAAGACAGTGCGCGGATCAGTCGGGAACACAATAAGCTCAAAGAGGTTTTTGCTGGGAGGTCTCCACGTTTCTGGACGACCTTCGAGCGGCCGGTCGGTGATGCTGTCAACAGTGTCTTCGGTAAGCGCAGAGTGTTGAATGGCAAGCCTAAGGCGCCTCATAGCGGTACAGATTTTCGCAGTCCCTCGGGAACACCTGTGCGTCCAATCAGCAATGGTCGCGTGGCCCTCGTCTCTGATCTGTTCTATACTGGCAACACGGTTGTAGTTGACCACGGTGAAGGGTTATTCTCTCTCTATGCCCACCTTTCTGAAATCCTAGTGGAAGAGGGGCATGACTTGCTCGTGACTGACGTCCTGGGCAAAGTTGGAAGCACAGGGCGATCAACAGGGGCTCATCTGCATTTGACTGTGAAACTGTTTGGCGAACGGATTGATCCTCTCGCTCTGTTGGCTGCGTTTAAGGATTAAGTTGCTTGACACTATGCTTAAGAGCGTGCTGTTTTACGAATGGAAGGAATCGGAATGCCTGAGGAAATGACATTTGAGCAAGCCCTGAAGAGTCTCGAGGAAGCCGTTGCCCAACTTGAGAAGGGGCAGATGCCACTGGACGAGTCTCTTGATTGTTTTGAGGCGGGCGTGCAAAGCGCCAACCTGTGCCGTAAAAAACTACAGGCGGTCGAGTCTCGTATCGAAACCTTGATGAAAAATTCTGATGGCTCGTTTACCACGGAGCCTTTTAGCGAAGATGACGGCCAGGACTGATCAGCCCATGGACCTCAAGGAATATCTAGGCAATCGTTCTGCACTCGTTGATCAGACCCTGGAGAAATATCTTCCGGCCGGGGACAGGATGCCGCAATCTTTGCATCAGTCGATGCGCTACTCGGTTTTTGCAGGTGGCAAGCGTTTGCGGCCGATTCTTATGATTGCTGCTTGCGAGGCCGTTGGTGGTTCTGCTCAGGATGTTCTCCATGCGGCTTGTGCACTGGAGATGATTCATACTTACTCTCTTGTCCATGACGACCTTCCGGCCATGGACGATGATGACTTTCGTCGTGGGCGCCCCACGAATCACAAAGTTTATGGAGAGGCTACAGCAATCCTTGCCGGTGATGCGCTCTTGACCGAGGCTTTTCGCCTTTTGGCCGATGCAAAGGCTAATTCCGGAGTCTCGGCAGAAAAAGCCCTGCGGGTGATCGAGATTCTGGCGCGTTACGCCGGTTCGCAAGGTATGGTTGGCGGTCAGGTTGTCGACATGGAGTCTGAAGGCAAGGAGATAGACTTTCCGACCCTTGAATATATCCATACCCATAAGACGGGAGCCTTGATCCTGGCCTCTGTCCAGGTTGGTGCTCTGCTTGGTGGCGGTGATGAAGAGCAGTTTGCCGCTTTAACCCGATTTGGAGGTGCTGCTGGATTGGCTTTTCAGATCGCAGATGATATTCTGGACGTCGTCGGTGAACAGGCTGATTTAGGTAAAGATGTCGGTAGCGATCAGGAGCGCGGCAAGGCGACCTATCCGGCGCTGCTTGGTGTCTCCGATGCCCGAATACGAGCCGGTGAGCTTTGTGTTATTGCCGTTGAAGCATTGGCCCCACTTGGTGACAAAGCTGCAACCTTGCAGTCTCTGGCCCGCTATATTATCGATCGAAGCTCTTAAAAAACCTTTTGAATATTATGTGGTGAATATGTCCGAGTTATTAAAGCAAGAAAATCCTATTGCGGCGTTGAAGGCTCTTCCGGAAGACCAGTTGTCGAAACTGGCGCAGGAGCTTCGGGACGTTATTGTCAACACGGTCGCTGAAACAGGTGGTCATTTGGGAAGTTCCCTCGGCGTCGTTGAGTTAACGATTGCGCTACACCGGGTCTTTGACTCTCCCAAAGACAAGATTGTCTGGGATGTCGGTCACCAGGCCTATGCCCACAAGCTGTTGACCGGTCGTTATGAACGCTTCAAAAGCTTACGGCAACTGGATGGTATCAGTGGTTTTCCTAAATGCAGTGAGAGCGATCACGATGCTTTCGGTGTCGGTCATTCAAGTACTTCGATCTCGGCGGCGCTCGGCATGGCAACTGCACGAGATGCTAAAGGAAGTAATGAGAAAATAGTTGCTGTTATCGGTGATGGCTCCCTGACCGCTGGCATGGCATTCGAAGCTTTGAACCAGGCGGGACACCTTAAAAAAAATCTGCTCGTTATCCTCAACGACAACGAAATGTCGATTTCTCCTAATGTCGGCGCGCTCTCATCTTTTTTTAGCCGTCAGTTGACTTCTGATTTTTTCGTGCGGCTGAAGCGGGAAACCGAAAATTTTCTCGATAGCGTGCCTAAAATTGGTAAAGACTTGCGACGCCTGGCGAAAAAAGCAGAGGAGGCAGTGAAAGGGTTTTTAACTCCCGGAATGCTTTTTGAGGCTTTTGACTTTGATTACGTCGGCCCGATTGATGGACATAAACTCGAAGAATTACTGCCGACACTGGAAAATATCACCCATATGGATGGTCCGGTTCTCATGCACGTGGTGACCAAGAAGGGCAAGGGCTATCCCCCGGCTGAAAAAAAACCGCATCTTTTTCACGGTGTCGGACCTTTTGACCCGGCTACGGGTGAGATCAAGAAAGGAAGCCCCGGCCCGCCAAGCTACACTTCGGTCTTCGGGCAAACCCTGACTGACCTGGCAGAGAAAGATGATCGTATTGTCGCCATCACTGCAGCCATGCTCGAGGGAACCGGACTCGCTCCCTTCGCCGAAAAGTTTCCGGACCGCTGCTTCGATGTCGGGATCGCCGAGCAGCATGCGGTTACCTATGCCGCCGGCATGGCGACCCTTGGAATCAAGCCGGTTCTGGCTATCTACTCAACGTTTCTGCAACGTGCTTACGACAATGTTTTGCATGATGTTTGCTTGCAGAACCTTCCGGTGACCTTTGCTCTCGACCGTGGCGGTCTTGTGGGTGCCGATGGGCCGACACATCATGGTGTGTTCGATCTTTCCTATCTGCGACACATCCCGAACCTGGTTTTTATGATCCCTCGGGATGAAAATTATTTACGGCATTCAATGGCAACGGCGCTTGCTTATGATGGCCCCTTCGCTTTCCGTTACCCGAGAGGTTCGGGAACCGGTGTTGCACCCGAAGAACCGCGTGAGTTAACGATTGGTAAGGCAGAGAAGTTACGCGATGGCACGGATGGTGTTATCTTCGCTGTGGGAGCGTTGGTGGAAGAAGCCTTGGCGGCGGCTGAAGCTCTGGTCGATGAAGGCCTTCAGGTTGCTGTTGTTGACCCTGTTTTTCTCAAGCCTCTTGATCGAGATTTGTTGGTTGCCGTGGCTACAGATAACGGCCCTGTCTTTACTCTTGAAGAGAATGTTCTGGAGGGTGGCTTCGGTTCCGCGGTTCTGGAAATACTTTGCGATGCCGGAGTTCATGTGCCAGTCACGCGAATCGGTCTTCCCGATAAATTTGTTGAGCAAGGCAGCCAGGCTGAATTGCGATCCCGGTATGGAATTGATGCTGCAGGTGTCGTTAAGGTTATCATAAAGGCTTTAAAGACATAAGTATTAAGAAGCCAATCTTTAAATTATAAAGGGGGGGGG
>JAOUDB010000366.1 GCA_029859485.1 Desulfuromonadales bacterium
GGACAGAAATTCTGTCCCCCTTTTTGATTCTTGATCAGTTTTTATTCTAGTTAAGTTTTGTCGTTTTTACCCTGCCGCTTCAATTGATGGATGATGCCAGCTTTTTCGAGAGTGAGCGCTGCGTGATGAGCCAGTTGCACGAGGAACTGTAGATTCTGGTCGGTAAAAGGTGTCCCTTCCGCATGGCCAAATAAAACCATAACACCGATCGCACGGTCGCGATGATAGAGTGGCACGGATAGTAAACCGGGTTTCTCGACCAGCGATTGTTCGGCGATTGTCACCCGGTCAGCCATGTAGCCGGGCAATCCCGCAGGTACAACTATCGGGCTGCCGCTACGGGCAATGTCCAGCAGGAGTCCTTCTGGAAGTTGATCTGGATGGTCCTGTACAAAGTCTGTCGCGATGCCCCGACTCATTTTGATGCCGAAGTGACTGCGGCCATTTCCACGAATCAGTGCCAATAAGCCACGTTTGGCATGCAAGGCTCCAAGGGCGACATCAAGCAGGCGCCCAAGCAGGTCACTGACTTCAATTGCGGAATTTATTTTTTCTATCGCTTCACTGAGTACAGTCATCATGCTCAATGACTGGGCCATCTCCTGGTTGCGATGTTCCAGCTCTGCCAGAAGAGCTCGATTCTGTATTCTCAGGTCGATCTGTGCGAAAGCGCGGTCGATAACGTTGAAGAGAATCTCAGAGGTGTCGATGGGGCGAACTATGAAGTCAAAGGCGCCATGCCTCAGAGCCTGCAATAAGCTGAAAGACGAGGCGTTGTGGGTTGTCAGTATAACTTCTGTCTCCGGGAGCTGTCGTTTGACCTCCTGTAACAGGTACTGGCCGCTCCGCGTTGGCAGTTCCGTCTCTGTGATGACCAGGTCTGCCGGTCTTTGTTTGACCATTTCGAGAGCTTCTTCTGCGGTTTCTGCCTCCATCACCGCATCTTCGCGTTCCAGAAGCAGGGACTTGAGATGCTGACGTCGTTTCTTGACATCGTCAACGATCAGGATCGTATGGCTTTTTGTAGTCATGGTTGCTCGTTAACCTCTCTGTGTTTTCATGCGGAGGCTGAAGCTCTTCTCCGCTTACTGTAAGACACCTGCCTTAACCATCAAGCATAGAAAACGGTAAACTTCGTAATCCATCATCGAGGATTCAAGACAGATTTTATTGATCGTGCGGTTACCGTCGATACGGGTCAAGGTCTCATCCTGTTGAGGAGAGAGGCTTACCTTCTCGAGTTTGGTGCGGCCATCCGGGCAGAACTTCAAGGATGTGCTGAGGTTAGGCAGGGATTTCCTTATTGCAGTCCACTCGGTTCGATGGTGAGATGCCTCACGGATCAATGCTGTGATTTCAAGAGAGACACTTTCTTCTGGTGGCAATGAACCATCCCCGGCGTAAATCTGGTAACGCCCTTCAGGGTAGAGAATAAGCGAATAGATCGTGACCTTGGCCTGACGAATGAGCGCGTGCCTGAGCCCGGCGAGGTCAATCAGTCCGAGTTTGAGGAGTGCTTCTCCAAAGCGCAAACCTGGCTCCTTTGATAACAGTGCCATGCCCCGATCACGTTCTTCTCCGGTAATCAAAGCCTCTCGGACCAGCAGATTGCCAAGCTTGTTCCAACGAACACCTGACACGTCTATCGTCTAGTGCTGAGTCAATGCGCCGGAAACCTGGCCACCAGCAAAGTAAACCAGCTTTTCACAGGAGCCCTTGGTAATGTGCAAAACAACCGGTCGCGGCAGGTCTGCGCAGCGCTTGAGGAGTTGAGGAACCTTGCCAGGGCCCAGTCGGCCTTCTTCGATAATGTCATCTTCTCCTTTTTTCAATGGCTCCACAGGAGCTGATTGTTGAATCTCAGGCTCTGCACCGTGGAAGTTTGTATCCATTGTCGGGGTTACTTCCGGCCTGAATGAAGATTCCTTTTTCTTCTTCCACCGTAGGACGAAAAGAACCGTCTTGAAAATAATGGCTGCGAAAATAACCAGTACAATGAAAAGGGTCATGCGCTTTTTGGTCGCTGGCTTTGCTGCTGGTTCCTCTGCCTTGAACGTTTCTTTGCCATGTTTTGGCCGGGGCTCTGGTGCTGTTGTCTCAGAGGGTTGAGCCTTGCTTGCAGGGGCAACCTGCTTGTCCACAGGGGCCGCGCTCGGTGCTTTTACTGCAGGTGGCTCGACCTTTATACTTTTTACTGGCTGCGATTTCTCAGGACCAGGCCCTGGAGTCACTGCGGGAGCCACGGTAGCTGGTTTCTTCTTAACCTTTGTTTGCACAGGAATTTGTGATGTGGATGCTGCTTTTACCTTTACCTTTACCGTTGCCGTTGGTTTTTTTTGAGAAACCGGTGCTGGCTGCTCCTCAACGATTTGAACTGGTGGTGGCTCAGGAGGCAAACTTTTTTGGCTCAGCTCTTTACTTAACAGGTCGATGTTGCCTTGAGTAACATTGGAAAGCAGTCCTGTCGAGATCAAGCCGATTGTCATGCGGGCTTCGGCGGGCAGTCACAAAGTCAGCAGCAGAACCGCATTGCACAAGATTGTTAGAATGAATTTTTTCATAATCCCCGGTTTAAATAGTGCCCCCACCTGAAAGAATAGCCTGCAAAATATAGGGTGGTTGAATTCAGTATTCTTCCAGAGGTGTGTCACTCGTAAGGACTCGAGGAAGAAAGGTTGCTAAAACCCCTGAATAATAGCCAATCAGGCGGGTTGAGACAATTAGTAAACACCACTCAAACTTCCGGGCGATCTCCATGCGCTCTTTTGCGATAAAAGGAGAAGAGGGCGAAGAATACTCCGAGGGTGATGCACCCAGCGCCCATCGCAGCCACTTTGTCTCCAGGGTCTCTATTAATTGTCAAAAGGCTGAAAGTTTTGAACACTGGTTCGGTCGGACGTAGCGCGATACCTGCTTCCCTGAGTTGTCGGGGCAGTGGGTTGCGCAGAAAATACCATCCTTCCCAGAGTTTGCCGGACGGCCCCTGAAGAGAGATCAGCATGGCCGGGTTGTTGAGACGACTGCCGGTTTGTATGACCCTTCCCTGGTTGTTTCGGCGTGCATCTGGAAGCATCTTGTGGAGAACAATGTCGGTTTCAGAAGAAATTGACAGCTTGCTGCCGGTCCTGAGCTCAATCACCCCGCGGCCTGGTATGTGAAACTTGAAGCCGTCCAACTCCTGGCCAAAGGAGGTGGGCAGGATAACCAATCCATTATATATGAGAGGGTGGTTCATTCGTACCAGTGCTTCAGCGACCTGTGTGCCGTTATCCCAGAGAGAGACCTGGTTCAGCATATCAAGTGGCCGTCCAGAAGGTTCGAGCTGCGGTGTGAACTCCTCAAGTAGAAGAGAAAGCCCTTGCATGTTGGGAATGGCCAGATGTTCACCCTGAAAAATGCGATGAGGCCCGGATCGGAAACCGCTGATGTTACCCCACAAGAAAGCGATGCTCAGGAGGATGAATCCAGCATGAATCAGGTATTCGCCAGTTTTACGCCAGCGAGCCTTGATTTTCAAGAGCCAGTCGATCAGGCAGCAGAGAGTGTTGATTGCGAACAGGAAAATACAGATTCCGCTTAATGGAACCCAGGCCACCAGCAGGGGCGCTTGCGCCCATGCCCATGGTAGCCAGCGGGCCATGATGTCCTTTTCCATGCCAGCGAAGATGGCTGGATTGAAGTG
>JAOUDB010000566.1 GCA_029859485.1 Desulfuromonadales bacterium
AACGCCGGGCTGGAGGGCCGCACATCCTGACCGACCACAACAGTCTTGGGCTTTAGGAACTGCGAAAAAGCACGACCGATACGATAGGCAACATCTTCGTTGAGTTGATCTGGTAAACGACCGCGAATATCGTACGCCTTGAAACATTCAATAAGCATTTTTTATCACCACCGAGTTCACAGAGGACACAGAGATTAATTGACAAGCCTGATTAGACCATCTTTCAAGAGTTCCACAGAAGTTAATCAACAAACCGCACTTTTATTGGATAACTTCAGGCATGAAAGCAATTGTGCTTTATGGATAGGCAAAAGGCTCTCGACAGATTTCAACTCTACAATCACATCATCTTCGACCAGCATATCAAGACGAAGACCACTTTCTATCTTTTCACCACGATAAACGAGATCAACAGGAGCCTGCCTTTTGAAATTTAAAGACTTAGACTTCAACTCAGCAGCCAAACAGGTTTCATAAACAGATTCCAGCAATCCCGGGCCCAACTCACGGTGGACATTGATTGCTGCACAGATAGTCCGCGACGTTAGTTCGTCTTGCTTCATAAACTTCCCTCCTAGCTATTTGATTTCATAACAAAAAAATAATAACAACATAAAGGCTTTCACCACTCGTTCGCTTTGCTCACTAAAGTTCACGAAGAGCACAGAGAAAATCGTGTGAGTTGCTTTAAACATTAGATTCTATGGTTTTCTCCGTGCCCTCTGTAGTTAACAAAAGGTTACCGACCATACTGATCATCAAATCGCTCAATATCATCCTCACTCAACAGAGCCCCCGTCTGCACCTCAATGATCTCAAGAACCTCATCACCAGGGTTGGCCAAGCGGTGCTTATGGCCAATCGGGATATAGACCGACTGGTTGGCCTCAACCGTCTGCACCACATTCTCCAGGGTCACCTCAGCAACGCCACGCACAACCACCCAGTGTTCAGCGCGATGCTGATGGCTCTGCAGGGAAAGGCGGGCCCCGGGCATGACTGTAATGCTTTTGACGAGGAAGCCGTCTCCGGCATCGAGCCCCTCATAGGCCCCCCATGGACGATTGACGCGTTTGTGCAGAAGGTATTCTTCCCGGTTCTGTGTTTTGAGCCGGGAGACGATCTCTTTGACCTCCTGAACACGATCCTTGGCGGCGACAAGCACAGCATCAGCCGTCTCAACCACGATTGTGTTCTCAAGACCGATACCCGCAACCAGTCGTGAGCCAGAGTAGAAGTAACTGTCTTTACAGGAAACTTCGCTTACATCACCACTGCTGACATTGCCCTGGCCATCGGCTTCACCAACCTCCCAGAGTGCCGCCCAGGAACCGACATCACTCCAGCCGGCATCGAGAGGAATCACCACGGCGCGATCGGTTTTTTCCATCACCGCATAGTCGATGGAATCAGAGGGACATGAAGCAAATGCCTCGGCATCCAGACGGGTAAAATCAAGATCAGCCGCCCGCCCCTGCCAGGCCTTTCGACAGGCCGCCAGCATCTCCGGCGCTGCTTTCTCAAGCTCCGCAAGATAGACCGAAGCCTTAAAGAAGAACATGCCGCTATTCCAGTAATAATCGCCGCTCGCCAGGTACTTCTCGGCCGTCGTCAGGTCTGGCTTTTCAACAAACTCCCGAACATCGTAGATGTCGGGGGCTGGTTCCCCGCTACGCGCCACGCGCCGCGCGCCACGTCGGATATATCCGTAGCCGGCTTCTGGTGCTGTCGGCACAATACCAAAGGTCAGCAGGGCTCCAGCCTGAACAGCATCAACACCATCCGTGACGGCAGCACAGAGAGCCTCGGCGTCGCGGATCACATGATCGGCAGCCAACACCAGCAGGAGCGGATCCGAAACGTCAGCCATAGCCTGCAGAGCCGCCACAGCAACTGCCGGAGCCGTGTTACGGCCGACCGGCTCCAGGATCACGGCCTCCGCCGTCTTCTCCACCTCGCGCAGCTGCTCGGCAACCATAAAACGATGGGCATCGTTACAGACCACCAGTGGAGCACCCAGATCAGCGAGACCTTCCAGGCGTAGCACGGTTTCCTGAAGCATGGTCCTTTCACCGACCAGCGGCAAGAGTTGTTTAGGATAAAGTTCGCGTGATAAGGGCCACAGGCGAGTACCTGCTCCTCCGCTCAGAACAACTGGAACAATCTTATTTTTATTCGACATGTATATTCCTAAAATAATGGGACGTGGAACTTGGGACGTACACCGCGACAACCAACAAAACCGATTTTCACCAACTCGTACCGCATTCCAAGGCCTTTACAAACTCCAATACCCCAACCCAATACCCT
>JAOUDB010000567.1 GCA_029859485.1 Desulfuromonadales bacterium
TATCTAAATGGAAAAAAAGCTTGACATCATCAGGCCTTTTGACTAGATTTCGAGTTTCTGTGAGCCCCGTTAACTTACAGAACTGATCTAGAGAGGATAGTAATGAGTACTCCAGTTGCAAAAAATGTAGATCTCCAGAAAGACTGGTACGTTGTTGATTTGGAAGATAAGGTTCTGGGCCGTACGGCTACAGAAATTGCCAAGGTCCTGCGCGGCAAGCACAAGGCCATTTATACGCCGAGCGTTGATACGGGTGACTTTGTCATTGTTCTCAATGCAGAAAAGGTGCGTTTGACCGGTAACAAACTCAGCCAGAAGATGTATCATCGTCACAGTGGTTACACCGGTGGCCTGACTTCGATCTCTGCAGGTAAAATGCTTGAGAAGACACCCGAAGAGCTGATCCGCAAAGCGGTCAAAGGGATGTTGCCAAAGAACAAGCTCGGACGTCAGATGTTTAAAAAACTTAAAGTCTACTGCGGTGCCGATCATCCGCATCAGGCACAGCAACCCAAAGAACTTCAGGTTTAAGGGAATTCAGGAGAAAGAGACGATGGCCGAACAGAAATTTTACGCCACCGGTAAAAGGAAAACATCTATTGCCCGTGTCAGGATGACGCCGGGTACAGGTGAGATCATCATTAACAAGCGGACTATCGACGAGTACTTCGGCCGCCCGACCTCTAAAATGGTTGTGCGTCAGCCTCTCGAGCTGACCGAAAATACCGGTAAGTTTGATATTTCCGTTAACGTTTGTGGTGGTGGTCCTTCCGGTCAGGCTGGAGCTATCAAACACGGCATCACCAAGGCTCTGCTCGAGATCGATCCGCAGTTGCGTGATTCGCTGAAAAAGGCTGGTTTCATTACCCGCGACAGTCGTATCAAGGAACGTAAGAAGTACGGTCGACGCGGTGCACGCCGTAGCTTCCAGTTCTCCAAGCGTTAATGCCTTACGGCCCTCAGGGTCTATGTGGTATTTGGTTGAAAGGGAAACCCTGCGGGTTTCCCTTTTTCCGTTTTTAGTGAACATAATCCAGTGATGGACAATATTTAAGGAGTTGATATGCATCGGGTTGCTGTTATTGGTGCGAGTGGTTACACCGGCGTCGAGCTGCTCAGGTTGCTTTCTCTGCATCCCGATACAGAACTGGTGTGCGTAACCTCGAGACAATACGCCGGACAGTTGGTCAGCGATGTGTTCCCTTCTTTACATGGGATTGTTGACCTGTGCTTCGAAGATGTAGACCCGGTTGCTCTTGCTGGCCGTGCTGATCTGGTTTTTACCGCGGTCCCTCATCAAACAGCTATGGGGATGATCCCGGCTTTGTTGGCTGCCGGTTGCAGGGTTATCGATCTCTCCGCCGACTTCCGCATCACTGATGTCGAAGTTTACGAAGAGTGGTACCAGGAGCATACTGCCAGAGAATTGCTTGATGAAGCCGTTTACGGCTTGCCTGAGCTGTTTCGTGAAAAGATTTCCGAAGCTCGTCTGATTGCCAATCCTGGATGTTACCCGACCAGTGTTGCTCTGGCCTTGGCACCTTTGCTTGAAAAAGGTTTGATCGATCATAAAACCCTTATCGTGGACAGCAAGTCCGGTACGAGTGGTGCCGGTCGTGCCGCCAAGGTCGATACTCTCTACTGTGAGGTCAATGAGGGCTTTAAAGCCTATAGTCTGCCAAGGCATCGCCATACGCCCGAGATTGAACAGTCCCTTACACGGCTGGCAGGGGAGAGCGTCAGAATCAGCTTTACCCCGCATCTCTTGCCTGTGAATCGAGGTATTCTGAGCACCTGCTACGCGAGTTTGACGGACATGATGTCGCTCGATAAATTACATAAAGTGTATCTTGCTAAATATGCTGCCGAGAGTTTTGTCAGGGTGCTGCCTAAAGGAAAGTTTCCCAATATTGCCCAGGTACGTGGCAGTAACTTCTGTGATATAGGTTTGTCTATCGACGAACGGACCGGGCGGGTGATTGCTCTTGCCGCTATTGATAACCTGGTCAAAGGTGCGGCAGGACAGGCGATTCAAAATATGAACCTTATACTTTCCTTGCCTGAGGATCAGGGCCTGTTGCTTCCCCCCGTCTTTCCGTAAGAAGTTTCGGAGTTAAAGCTATAGTGAAAGGTTTCTTGCAAGCCTTTCTCTTTCTGAGAATTGAATCAAATCCTTGGGTCGTTTTCCCAGAAGCTTGTTTCGTTAATAAAGCCAAGATCTTTACCACCCGTTCGCTTCTCTCACTCGAGTCACAGATGACACAGAGAAAGTATAGAGAGGTTTGTTCTGTGCTCTCTGTGACTCTGT
>JAOUDB010000569.1 GCA_029859485.1 Desulfuromonadales bacterium
CCAGGCGTGTGCGCCAGGCCGTTGAGAATGGCAGCCATGCCGTGCTCACGAACACCGAAGTGGATGTTGCGGCCAACGGTGGTCGGTGTGTAGGAATCCTCGCCCACGAGGGTGGTGTTGTTGGAAGGGCCGAGGTCGGCTGAACCACCGAGCAGGAAAGGCAGTTTGCTTGCAATCGCGTTCAGGGTTTTGCCACTGGCTTGGCGGGTCGCCAACTTTTCCCCGGCAGCGAACTTGGGCAGGTCGTCCCAACCTTCGGGAAGTTCCCCTGCCGCAACTTTCTGCCATGCGGCAAGATCGGTGTTCTGAAGAAGCTCTTTGGCAAAAGCCTTCTGCCATTCTGCCTCTTGTTCGGCACCACGCTTGATGGCTTCGCCCATGTGCTCTGTAACGTCTGCAGGGACAACGAAGGTTGCCTCGGGGTCGCGGTCGAAGAACTTCTTGGTCAGCTTCAACTCTTCAGCACCGAGTGGGGCGCCGTGAGCGTCGTGAGTGTCTTGCTTGTTCGGTGCGCCGAAGCCGATGTGCGAGCGAGCGATGATTAGTGAAGGACGGGGAGAACTCTTGGCCTTGGCAATGGCCCGGTCAATATCCTGCACGTTTTCACCTTCGACGTGCTGAACGTGCCAGCCGTAGCTGAGGTAGCGGGTGGCGACCTCTTCAGTGAAGGCCAGGTCAGTGTCGCCTTCGATGGTGATCTTGTTGTCGAGATAGAGATAGACCAGGTTGCCCAGACGCAGGTGCCCTGCCAGCGAAGCGGCCTCGGAAGCGACGCCTTCCATCAGGTCGCCATCGGAACAGATGCCGTAGGTCGTGTAATCGAACAGCTCTTGGTTGACGCGTTGCTGCAGGAAACGAGCGCCCATGGCCATGCCGACGCCAACCGAGATGCCCTGACCGAGAGGTCCGGTGGTGGTTTCGATACCGGGCGCGTGACCGAATTCCGGGTGGCCGGCGGTTGGGCTGTCGATCTGGCGGAAATTTTTCAGATCGTCCAACGAGAGTTCGTAGCCTGAGAGGTGCAGCATACTGTAAAGGAGCGCCGAGGCATGGCCGCAGGAGAGGATGAATCGATCACGCCCTGCCCAATCCGGGTTTTTGGGATTGTAACGCATGTACTTTTTGTACAGAAGGTAAGCAATCGGGGCGGCTTCCATGGGGGTGCCGGGATGCCCTGACTGGGCCTGTTCAACCATGTCGGCGGAAAGCAGGCGGATTGTGTCGATGGCCCTCTGGGCCTGTTGCATGTCAAGAGTCTGTGCCATTAAAAAGCTCCTCGGAAAACGGTTTTATTGAAGTGGTCACTATACTGACCCGCCGCCGGCAAGACAAGCGGAAATACGATGAAATCTGGTGCTAATACGTCTATCTGGCGCTAAAATAGCCAAGGCCGATTCGGGCTATCTGAATCGGCTTTATCTTTGGGTTAAAAAGGTCTTTTGCTCCATTGCGTCTGCTGAGGAACAAGACCAAAACCAATAAATGTGGGTAACTACTTCACTCCAGTCGTTATTGTCAGGATTAATAATTTTCTTTACCACCCGTTCATTTCTCTCACTAGAGGCACAGATTGCACAGATAATACCTGATTTTTTTCGGGCCTATAGCTTAAATAAAGGGAATACGTCTTTAAACCAAAACAGTAAAATCTGAAATCAAAAGAGCAACGCAAAGATGCTAAGAAAAGCAGGAAAGACGCAAAGGGTGACTATTCTCGCTTTTTGAAGTGGTTTTCTTTGCGGGCTTTCTCTACCCCTTCGCGTCTGCGTTAATAAGCCGTTTAAGGTTTGAACTGCTCATTGCTGCAGCTTGCGTCCGGGCGGTTTGAGGCGACGTCGAAAAAGCCGCAATGTTGAATCAACGCCTTGACCTTGTCCTGCCGACTGCCGTGCCAATTCTGTAAGAGTTGTTCGGCGAGGGTAACGCCGCCTTCGATCAAACGATCAAGGCCATTAAGGAAGTAACTCTCGCTGCGCTCCTGGCAGCGTCGTGATTGCTGACGGTCGAGGCCGTCACGAGCGAGTGTCAGGCAGGTCCGTGCCAGGTCCTGCAGGGTTCCCTCTCTCCAGGGAGTCTTCAGTCCGAGTTTCCATGCCTGTCGAGATGTTTGTGCGACCTCTGCAGAGGAGGTGGGACGACAATGCTCCCAGGCTTTCTGGAAGGAGTCTTCATCGTACATCAGGCCCTTGAGCAGGGCGGCGACAGTCAAAACCAGGTGAGGTGGCAGGCTGTCGGCGCAGCGGACTTCGACCTGCGGCCGCAGGCGGACTTCGGTAAAGAGCGTGGACAGGTGCAGATCCCAATCG
>JAOUDB010000568.1 GCA_029859485.1 Desulfuromonadales bacterium
GGCGCTCCTGGAAAGGGCCCCATAGATCAAAGCCGTCGTCGCCGGTTGCAAGCAGTTGCTCAATGGCGCGAACATCCCTTATGGCAAAACGAGGATGGATTAATTCTTTATAATCTTTCGGGAAAGAGTCTGCGTACCGGCTCCACAAGTTCAAACCGACACGACCCTCTGCCCCACGCAAGATTAGTAGACGCAGTTTCTCCTCCCAGGGGCGGGCAAGATCCGTCAGCACCTTCTGCAGAGCATCAACATCGATTCTGATCTGGTCAGCCTGGGGCACAACACGGAAGTGCAAGCTGACATACTCGGAATAGAAATGAACTTCACGCGAGGAGACATGCTGCGCCGAGAGAAAACGACCCAGGTAAGACTCCATGCGCCGCACCGCATCACGACTGTAATAATCACGCGGCATTATGACCAACAGAGTGACACCTCGCAGGCTGAGGCTACGGGTCACGACCAGCTTGACCGATTGCTGTCTTTGCAAACTGACAAATGACTGCACCAGGCGGTCGAGCGCATTGTTGGACAGGAAAAACATCTCCACCTTGGGAAAGGTATTGAAGATTTCAACAACCTTACGATAATCGTAACTTTCGCTCGGCACATGTTGACGGTTTAAAGCCGCCAGGAGCTTCGTTTTCAATGGCAGAATGTTACTGGCCAGTTCGTTAACGCTATTTTGCGAAAAGAGCCCGACAAAAATATGCTCAACCCTTCTGTCCGATTTGCAAGATTCCCTGAAGCCAAGATAGATCAGGTTGTCCTGTTGATAAATCGGGCTGATTTCCTGAAGGATTTCAACAACGAGCGGGTTCTTGCGTACCAGGATTTTTTTAGCTCGCTTTGTAAACTCCGGGGTTCTCTTGACGCCGTCAACCTGAGCGAGAAGAGTGTCTGGCAACCATCCCAAAGGTGCTTCAGTCAATCGAAATTTGGTAGAAGCCTCATTCAGATGCAGGACTTCAACCGAGGCATGGCCGAAGCATATAAAGTTTCCGTTCAACAGCCAGTCAGTGAAATCTTTCTGGTCCTGACTCTCGGCCATCAGAGCAATTTTCTGCAGGCTCAGATTCAAATCTTTGCGTTGTCGTCCTACCGTCTCGGCAATCTGAAACACCCTGCGGATCTCTTCCTCGATAGAAGTCGTATCAAGATCCCGGACACCTTCAAACTGGACAATCATGAATGATTCCAGTTGGCCTTCAGCGAACTGCTCTCCAATACCGGTAAGAACTCCGTCCTTACGCATAATGTTCAATATCGGGTGTGAAATAACCATGGCTCGCTGCGGCAGATGCTGCAGGATGGTTTTCAACGAATCGACCAGGTAAGGGACATCGGGAGCATTAACAAGGAGAAAAGAAGACCCGGAGTTGGGCGGTATGAAATAGGCGACATTGACGTCTTGGTCGCGCCGACGCAGGAAATCGAGGAATGCCTGAAGCCACTCCAGCAATTCAGGACCGGAGCGTTTGAGTAAAGCCTGGGAGTGGCTGTAAACCAGCAGAGAGTCTGCAAGGGCTAACAGGCTTTCGGCATCCTCTCGGGAGGGCTGGGTCTTTAACAACCTCTTCAGATCGGCAATTCTAGCCTGATGTACCTTACCGAAACTTTTACCGTGCTCTTCAATAATCAGTTCCATCGACAACCTCTCAAGCGATTCAGGCGGTAGGGAGAAAAGCACCGGGAGCAGGGATCGCTCCAGACACCGGACATGTGCTCTAATTCTAGGAGATGAAAGTGACTTTTCAACTCCTCAACGTCGAGAAAACCAATTATTGCAGTTAATTATCGTGAATAATGATCTCCGCGCCCTGACGCAGAGTGCCGACCCACTCTTCCAGGAGTTTGGAACTTTTAGCCTGTTTCAGAAAAGTAATGATCTTGTTGCGGGCTTCATCCAGAGTCGGTGGCGCAGGGATTTCACGTTCTACGACCTTAATCAGGTGATAACCGTAGGGAGTTCTGACCGGCTCACCGACTTCATCAACGATCTGGCTGAAGGCCGCGTCAGCAAAGGTCGGGTCGACATCCTCACGGCGGATAAAGCCCAGTTCGCCGCCGCCCGGTGCGCTGGCACAGAGGGAATGGGCCTTGGCAATCTCGGCAAAATCCTCCTGCATCGCTTTAAGCTTGATCGCCTTGGCATGTTCAAGGGATTTCTCAGGATCATCTGGATCCACAGGAAGCAGGATATGGCTTGCACGTACCCGCTCCTGCCCGCGCAATTGATCAGGATGCGCAAAGAAGAAGTCTTTGATCTCTGCCTCAGTCGGCTCTTCGATCTCACGGCATTTACG
>JAOUDB010000570.1 GCA_029859485.1 Desulfuromonadales bacterium
CCAAAGAGTCATATCCTGACGCAAACGTAACTTGGCCAGGCTCACAGCCCTCACCTCTTCATTGGTGATCAGTTTCTTGACCGTAGCAAAATCCTCGTCCGGAATGCCCATGCAAGGACCGATGCCATCACCGCCGGCCTCATATTCTTTGATCAGAATCAGAACATTCAACGCCGCAGCAGGTCGTTTGAGTAAACCCTTGAGTTCGGTGTGCGTGATCGACTCTTCAGCCGTCCCCAAATTTTCACAGAGATAAGCCGTGTAACCGTCCCGGCCTCTTTCAATCAGCTCCGTTGCAATCACCTGGGGGGTATTTACATTGTCGGTGAGAAGGGCAACTTTGTCATGAGCCACAATCTGATCGACAGCCCCCTTCAGCCCCCGACCTTGAGTCGACACAAACACGGCATCGTCCCATGGCTCGCGAATCTTGGCAAAAGCGTACTGGGCAGAGCTGACATTCGGCACGAACTCTAAATCGGCATCAGGAAGGTTGCGCAGCAGGTAACGACCGATGCCGAAGAAAAGAGGATCTCCGGAGGCCAGCACAACAGCTGAACCTGTGCACTTTGCCAGGCATTCAACCACCGGCGCCAGATTATCTCCGGTCGCCATGGTTGTGCCAGAGAAGTCAGGGAACAGCGCCAGCTGTCGAGGGCCACCGATCAGCAACTCCGCCTGAGCGACCAGCTCCAAAGCCCTGCGGCTGAAACCTTCCTGTCCTTCAATTCCAGCACCGATGACATAAATAGTTTTCATCTACCGACATCCTCCTTAAAGCTTCTGATCCGTCTGATCAAGACGCGCCAACTTTATCTGTTTGCCTCTCTCGTCGTCAAGCCTGTCGCCGCTGCTTCAGTCGTCCTGGTGAGAGACCCCGTTGAGGAGTTTCACAACCGAATGGCCGCCTTCAAGGTAGTCAATAATATTCAGGCAACCAAAATCCTGCTCAATAGAAAAAGCCTGCTGCAGGGGCGCACCAATGGCATCGAGCAAGATAATCCGATTGACCCCTCCATGAGCGACCAGTGCGACGTTACCACCCACGTTCTCTTTAATGATCTTCGTAAGGGTGGGACGAATACGATTCGCGGCATCCTGCAGACTTTCGCCTCCCGGCACCTGGAAGTTCACCAGGTCTTTAAGCCTTGCCTGCCAATCATCAGGGTAGGCCTCGCAAAGTTCAGCCCAAGTCCGCCCTTCCCAGTCGCCAACATGCAATTCCCGTAACGCAGCATCGGTGACAATCTCCAGATTGTGAGCTTCAGCGATAAGTTCCGCACAGTAGCAACTGCGATCCAGGTCGCTGCTGTAAACTGCGTCAAGAGGATTGCTGGTCATGTGATCTCGAACGCGAGCGGACTGTTCCCGACCCAAGGGAGTAAGCGGGACATTAACCTGGCCGTTGTAACGTTTCTCTTCATGTCCTTCAACCTGGCCATGACGCACCAGAAAGAGCCGTGTTCGTTTCATTATCATTCCTCTATAAAGATTCAGTCGTTCACGGAATCGTCATTTGTGACATCAGGGATTTCATCGGGCTCTAAAGCCATGGAGATCAACTCCCACAACTCCGCGTGCCCCTTTCGGCTTAACACCGAAAAAGGAGTAAAGAGCTCAACCGGAAGTCCGGTGCTGCTTGAGATCTTTGCCAGACAACGTCCCAGTTCATTACGACTGACCTTGTCTATCTTTGTCACGACAGGAATGGTGGGAATCGCACTCTCCTCCAGCCAATCGAGGAATTGCAAATCTTCCTTGCTCGGTTCACGGCGAACGTCGAGCAGCCAGACGACAGCCTTAAGGGTGGCACGCCCCTTAAGGTAGCCATGCACCATCGGCTGCCACTTTTCGCGTACCGAGCGGGGAGCCCTGGCAAAACCATAGCCGGGCAGATCGACAAAATACAGCTGATCATTAATTGCAAAATAGTTAAGCAATTGCGTCCGCCCCGGAGTCGACGAGGTACGAACCAACCCTTTGCGATTCAGCAAACAGTTGATCAGGCTACTTTTACCAACGTTACTACGTCCGGCAAATGCGATTTCGGGCCATTCAGGGGGGGGGCAACTCGCCAATGCGGGAGCACTGGTTATAAAATCAACACTATGCACAATCATTACTTACATCTCATTTTCGATATTCTGCCTTCTTGATTATCTGCTTTAACGCCGCACATCCTACCACATAGCCACAGAATCGCCCAGCTTTCTATAGACCCCATAAGCCCCTGAGATTTCGGCCTAGCATTCGAAGTTAACTGGGGAAATCGCTGATTTTTTTGAAAGCTGATATCCAATACGCT
>JAOUDB010000571.1 GCA_029859485.1 Desulfuromonadales bacterium
GCGCCTCACTCGGAGAAGACCTGCTCATCCAGGGTGCCGGCAAGATTCTCAACGAGGTCTACCAGCACGAGACTTTCAATGTTGACAAAGAGGACGTCTGAAAAGACTTCCCCAGCAGGGAAAAAAGTTCTGGTCACCCGCGCGGGTGACCAGGCGACAGCCCTGACGGTGGCGCTGGCTGAGATCGGTGTCGACCCTGTTGTGGTCCCGACCATAGAGATCATTCCGCCCGCCTCCTTTGTTGAGCTCGACCAGGCTATCGCTGACCTCGATCAGGTTGATTATCTAATCCTGACCTCGGTCAACGCAGTCAACGCGTTCTTTGACCGCCTGGTCGCGCAAGGTCGCAACCCTCAAGCCTTGTCTGCCATTCAGACGGTGGCCGTCGGACCCAAGAGTGCTGAAGCCCTTTTCGAGCGCGGCGTCACCGCAGACCTGATTCCACAGGATTACCGTGCAGAAGGGGTGGTCGCTCTCCTCAAGGATCGTGTTTCAGGAAAACGGCTGCTCTATCCGAAGGCGGCTCTTGCCCGAGATCTGATTCCGACCGAACTGACCGCGGCCGGCGCCAAGGTCATCGCACCTGTGGCCTATGCCAGCGCGCCACCGGTCGATGTCGCCAAAAAGCTGCAGCAAGCTCTCACCGATGGTCTGGACCTGCTAACATTTACCGCTTCTTCAACGGTGCAGAACTTTGTTGACCTGCTTGATGACCAAGACCTGGGTCTCGCCAAAAGGATCCCGGTCGCATCAATCGGACCCTTGACCAGCGCAACAGCCAGAGAGCTGGGTTTTAATGTTATTATTGAACCTGACAACTCGACGTTAGAAGCGTTGGTCACTGCAATCAGAACATACTTTTCCGGAACGCGATAAAGTCCCTGAAGATTTTCCCGTACCGCGTACCACTTTCCTCGTACCAGGATTTTAGGAGATTTTTATGTTTTTCCCCGAATTTCGTGCCCGTCGACTACGCTCCAACGACGCCATGCGCCGCATGGTCCGTGAGACCTTTCTGCGCCCCGAAGACATGATTTACCCGATGTTCTCTGCGTTTGGCAAAGACATCAAAAAAGAGATCGTCTCCATGCCCGGCATCTACCAGCAGTCGATCGAGCATATCGTGAACGAGGCCAAAGAGGTCTATGAGCTCGGCATCCCGGCGGTCATCCTCTTCGGTATTCCGGAGACGAAAGACGCCCTCGGCCAGGACGCCTATTCCGACACCGGGATTATCCAGGAGACCATCAAGGCGATTAAGGCGGCAGTGCCCAAACTACTGGTGATTACCGATGTCTGCATGTGCGAGTACACCGACCACGGCCACTGTGGCGTGATCAAAGATGGCGATGTCGACAACGACGAAACGCTCAAGCTGCTCGCTGCCGAGGCTCTCTCCCATGCCCGTGCCGGAGCCGACATCGTTGCACCTTCCGACATGATGGACGGCCGCGTTGCCGCAATCCGCGAGGTCCTCGACGCCAACGGCTTCACAGATATCCCGGTCATGAGCTACGCCGTCAAATACGCCAGCGCCTACTACGGCCCTTTCCGCGATGCGGCCGAATCGACACCGCAGTTCGGCGACCGCCGCAGCTACCAGATGGATCCGGCCAACCGCATCGAGGCTTTCCGCGAAGCAGAGCTCGATATCCAGGAATGCGCCGATTTTCTCATGGTCAAGCCGGCACTCGCCTATCTCGACATTCTGCGCGACCTTAAAGAACGCTACAACCTGCCGCTGGTCGCCTACAATGTCTCCGGGGAATACTCGATGATCAAGGCCGCCGCAGAAAAAGACTGGATCGACGGCGATCGCGTGATGATGGAGACCCTGATCGGTATGAAACGCGCCGGTGCCGATCTGATCATCACCTATCACGCCAAGGAGGCTGCCCGCCTTTTGAAGGGCTGAAAGCCAACAGTTTCAACAAAGATTAATAGCCGGGGACAGGCATCTGCGGATCCTGTCCCTTAATTATTTGAATGCCTCTTACCAGCGACTAGCCCCCAACAACCAGAAACGGACCCAATGACTGAGTACTCATGCGACACTCTCGATAACGGCCTGCGCGTCATCAGCGTACCTATGCCACATCACCACAGTACCGAGGTGATGATCTACATCGGCGTCGGCAGCCGTCACGAATCGACCAGAACTGCTGGAGCGTCGCATTTCCTTGAACACATGCTTTTTAAAGGCACTGAGGATTTTCCCACCGGTCTGGCACTGGAACGTGCCTTCGAAGCCGTCGGCGGCTCGGCCAACGCCGCCACCGATTGTGAAACAACCTGCTTTCATTC
>JAOUDB010000572.1 GCA_029859485.1 Desulfuromonadales bacterium
CCGGTCATGCAGAAAGAGCTCTTCTCTATTGGCGATCGATTTGCTCTGGAAGTACTTTTTATTGGCACAGGCATACCGCTAATACACGAATTCCTGCGCAGCCTGATTCATATTGGCAAGCTTGGCCTTGTTGCCGGTGAGGGTCACTTTGAGGTTATTGAACTCCTTAATCTAGAACCCGATCAATCAGAGGGTCTGGTGTGGCGGCGGGATGAATCTCTTCAGCCCCTGGCCTGTTCTGTTCAAGCCTTGTCCTGGCTGCTGCGTCAGGGGCCAGTTCAGAAACAGGTTCACTTAAGCTTTACAACGCCGGCTCGGCTCATGATTCAGGGCAAACCTTTGAGGAAACCTTCGCTGCGGAAAATCTTTCCATTTATGTTAAGACGGACGACCTCAATGTTGCATGCTCACTGTCAACTTGAAGTCCTTGATGATCCTGCTACGCTGCTTGAACTGGTCGATCAACTTGAAACCGTCGCTGCCAGAACGACTTGGTCAGATTGGCGCTCGTTACCCGGCAGACGGGGCTTGTCTGTCGGTGGTTTCATTGGCGAGATGTCGGTTCGTGGGGCCGCCCTGCACGAGCTTTACTGGGTTTTTGCCGCGGCCTCTCTGTTTGGGATTGGTAAAGGTGCAACTTACGGTGCGGGTCAATTTGAACTTAGTGACTGAGGTTTGTTGCCAGCATTCAAATGCTTGTTATAATTGGAGAAACAGTCAATCCTAGGAGGTGCCGCTATGACAGACGCATGGGAAGAGCGCAAAAAAGCCTTAGAGAATAAATACTTTCACGATCTGGAAAAGGTACTGATTGAGAAAATCAAGACCGAAACCCGCGAAAAACTGATCCATGAATACTGTCTTGGTCGCTGCCCGAAATGTGGCGATCCTATTGAAGCGATGGAGTTCAGGGGCGTTCCGATGGATAAATGCGTCAGTTGTGGTGGCGTCTGGCTCGGCCCCAATGATCTGAAAATGCTTTCTGAGAAAGATCATCGCACCTGGTTTGAGCGCTGGTTCAAGGAAGAAGCCTCCGAACAGACCACCCCATAGTTTTGTAATCTTATGCCGGCGTAACGTCTGGATTGACATGCATTTAACCCTTATTCGTTACATTCTGATCAGTTTCCTGGTGACTGCTGCTATTTTCATTGTGGCCGGGTTGGTGGCACTCTCTTCTTTAGAGCAGGTTGCCGATCAGTTCACGGCATCGAACTTTTCCCACATGCAAGAAATGCTTCGTAACAGCCAGGGAATTGTGATGGCTCTCTGCCTGGCTGGCCTCTTGAGTGGCCTGGTTGCCATGGCGTTTGCGGTTCATCAGGCTTCTAAGGTTATGGATCGTTTGCGCAGTGCCACCAAGCACCTTGGCGAGGTTGTCCTCGATGAAATGACTCCCAGTGAATTTCTCAGTGCAAGTGATGGTCTCGACCGGGAAATACAGGAGATGATGCTGAAGATCAAGGATAGCCAGCGACGCTATCTCGATGCCAGCCCACTGACAAGACTGCCGGGCAACATGGCCATTGAACAGGTGTTGCAGGGCAAGATGGAACACGGTGAGAAGTTTGCGCTTTGTTATATCGACCTTGATGACTTCAAGGCTTATAACGACAGATACGGCTATGCCAAAGGCAGTGATCTGATCAAGATGACCGGTGAGGTTCTCTATCGTGCTAAAGATGAATACGCAGAAGCTCAGGACTTTGTTGGTCACATCGGTGGCGATGATTTCGTTTTGATCACTTCACCTGACATTGTCGAACAGGTTTGCAAGGCCATTATCAGTGATTTCGACAGCCTGATCTCTGATTACTACCATGCCGATGATCTTGAGAAGGGTTTTATTGAAGGGACGGACAGGTACGGTGTGAAGCGGCGTTTTCCGATCATGTCGATTTCGATTGCGGTTGTCTCTGATGTAAGGCGGTCCTTTACGTCGCCTATAGAGATCGCTAAGGTTGCTACGGAGATCAAGGACTATGTGAAGAGTTTGCCCGGTAGTAACTACCTGATCGATAGACGTGTGACCATGCGTGACTCTTGAGCTGGAGGCTGGGTGCGGCGAAACTCTGGAAATTAAACGATAACGGGAAGGCAAATTCTGCCTTCCCGTTTTTTATGGTTATTGTCTCGAAGGCTTATTCTGAAGTGTCTTCGCCAAAGACCTGGGCGCTGAAAACGTAGATCTCGGCATCTTCAGCTTCCCACGCATCTGTGGGCAATCCTGCCTTGATGCAGGTTTGTTTGAGGAAGGTCTGGCGATCCCAGTTGTGCTCTGTTGCCACTTGAGGCAG
>JAOUDB010000574.1 GCA_029859485.1 Desulfuromonadales bacterium
GTCCGGCACTAGTCCAGTAACAGCGGCTTATCTATTGTCCTGCAAAAGAAGACGATACCAATTTACTTCATAAGGCCAACCAGATAAAGATTTCCTTCCTATCAATCCTTTTACTCTATCCTGAGATGTCTATTTGATCGGAATAAAAGGTTCTTACTGCCCTTGATAAATAAAAATAAAAAAGGCCACCAAGGATCGAATCCTATTGGCCAAGTTTTTTAGCTTACTGAATACCTCTATCAATAAGAAGTCCGTTTAGTCTCAGAAGTCGTGACTTCTGAGATAAATCCCCAGCGCTGAACATATTAGAAAATAAAGTCCTTCTCCAAAATTGACAACTGAAGCATTCCTATACATAATGAAACGTATGAATACATATTGAAATGAGGATTGTATGGAAAAAGACACCTGCCAGGTCAACGTTATCGACAAGGACAAAGTCGAGCTAGCACAAAAAAGCATGCCGGATTTTACAACTCTGGCTGAAACAGCAGAGGTCTTCAGCCTGCTGGGGGATCTTTCTCGTCTCCGCATCGTCCAGGCCTTGAGTACAACAGAATTATGTGTCTGTGATCTAGCAGCCATTCTGGAAACATCATCGTCGGCGGTTTCGCACCAACTCAGACTTTTGCGTACCAAAGGCATTGTGCGCTTTCGTCGGGAGGGAAAAATAGCCTACTACTCGCTGGCTGATGAGCATGTACACCAGCTTCTTTCGCAAATGATTGAGCATATACAAGAATGCTAGGCTGCAAGTTTATGGCCTTCACTGGAAGCAGAGCCTCATGTACAACGTAATAACAGGAATTTTATTTGAATGTTGGGATATCCTCAAAGAAGCCGCTCCCTATGTACTCTTCGGCTTCTTTGCTGCGGGTATTCTCAAAGCACTCATACCTGAAGACCTTGTTGCAAAACACCTTGGTCAGAACGGTACTCGATCTGTACTCAAGGCATCATTGTTTGGCATTCCCCTACCTCTCTGCTCGTGTGGTGTAATCCCTGTTGCAATAGGTTTGCGTAAACAGGGAGCAAGTAAAGGTGCCACAGCATCATTCCTTGTATCAGTGCCTGAGACAGGAGTCGATTCCATTGCCATCACCTGGGCACTGCTTGATCCACTGATGACAATCGTACGCCCAATAGCTGCATTCATAACGGCTGTGGTCACAGGGATTTTCATCAACATGATTCCGGACACGAAAGAGATCAAGGCAAATCCCCCTCAAGAAGGTTGTGAATGTTCTTCTCTTTCAAATAGCGAAGGAAAAGATTTGCCGCAAAAAGAATCCTTGGGGCGCAGAATTGAAAAAGGGTTGGTTTATGCCTTTTCAGGCCTTCTGAAAGACATTGGGGGCTGGCTGATGCTCGGCATAGGAATTGCCGGGGTTATCTCCTTCTTTGTGCCCGTTGGATTTGTTGAGCAATACCTCGGTGGAGAATATAGTTCTTTACTGATCATGCTTGTTATTGGCATCCCTTTGTACATTTGCGCCAGTGCATCAACTCCAATTGCTGCGGCTCTGGTACTCAAAGGTCTCTCCCCAGGTGCGGCCTTAGTCTTCTTGCTTGCAGGCCCTGCCACCAATGCCGCAACGATGACCGTGGTTGCGAAGCACCTCGGCAAAACGGCTACCGTTGTCTACACCACTGCAATAGCGATTTGTTCTCTCGCTATGGGTTGGGTTGTTAATCGCATCTATTCATGGGCTGGAATTGATGTCATGTCTTGGGTTGGTCATGCTGATCACACCACCGAATCATTAGTTTATCCTGCATCTGCAATCTTACTTTTGTTCCTATTGCTCAAGAGTTATCTCCCAGAAAAAACATCTGATGAATCAGGCTGTGGCTGCCACGAACAGCCGGGGGGAGGATGACGCCCTACTCTTAGCTGACAGTTTGTCAGTTAAAATCAAGAAAAGTTCGACTTCTCGTAAACTTTACATTCTTTGTTACGTCTTAATAGCAACACGTACGAGGGAGGAAGACATGTGGAGACTCTTTAAAGTAAAAATTGTTGTTGCGGTGCTACTCTTCAGTACACTGACATTGAGCGGGTGTGGAATCTTCCACCCATGGTGTCATTCTCATCATTCTTCAGACTGTGAACACCATCACTAACGAGAACTTTACAAATTAAGGAAGTTCTATACAGCTCAGAACTTTTACGACAGGAAACAGTTCTTCTGCGTTATCAATTCTTGAGAAGCGTTACGCTTCTGTAGAAATTGATCAGCAAGAGTTTTTACAAAACTAAGATGAAGCAAGCTAATACTTCAAACTTTTT
>JAOUDB010000573.1 GCA_029859485.1 Desulfuromonadales bacterium
GCACCTGAACTTCGTCTGTGAAAAATGTCAGCACGTCTCTGCCGAATGGAACAGTCGCTGTCCAGCCTGCGGCGAATGGAATACGAGCAGTCTGGTCGATCGCAAGCTGATCCAGGAGGCACGTCCTCTCGCTCTCGACAAGATGGTCATCCATCACGGTGAGCAAAAAGAATGGGCAGGTGCATGAAAAAACCGGTAGCACTGATCATTCTGGACGGCTGGGGAATTAACGAGAATTGCAATAGCAACGCCGTCTGCCTGGCAAAGACACCACGCCTGGATGATCTGTTTCAGAGCTACCCGTCGACCTGGCTGAATGCCTCGGGTCTCAATGTCGGCCTGCCGGAAGGGCAGATGGGCAACTCGGAGGTCGGACATCTCAATATCGGCGCCGGCCGTATCATCTACCAGGATCTTACCCGCATCAGTCAGAGCATTGCCGAGGGAGATTTCTTTACCAATCGGGTCCTGCTCGAAGCCCTGCAGCAGATCCACAAAGCTGGCGGCAAACTCCACCTGATGGGGCTGCTCTCAGACGGCGGCGTCCATTCGCACAACACCCACCTCTACGCCTTGATCGAACTGGCTAAACGCCAGGGAGTTGAAGCCTGCATCCACGCCTTTATGGATGGTCGAGACACGCCTCCGCAGAGCGGAGCAGAGTATCTCGCACAACTTGAAACGGAGCTAAAGCGCATCCAACACGGGCAGCTGGCAACCGTCATCGGCCGCTACTACGCTATGGATCGAGACAATCGCTGGGATCGTGTATCGCGAGCATGGCAGGCGATAACCCTCGGCCAGGGGCACGCGGTCAATTCAAGCACTGAGGCGATCGAAGCGGCCTACGCGGCTGGCCAAACCGATGAGTTTGTCGAACCACAGGTCATCCAAAAAAATGGCACGCCGGTCGGCCCCATCAATGATCAGGATGGCATCATCTTTTTCAATTTCCGCGCAGACCGGGCCAGAGAGATCACCCGTCCCTTCACACAAAAAGACTTTAATGAATTTGAACGTGTGCAAACACCTCAACTCTCAACGTTTGTCTGCCTGACTGAATACGATGAAACCTTTGGCCTGCCGGTCGCTTATAGCACCGAAAGTTATCCCAAAATTCTCGGCGAAGTTGTTGCAGCCGCTGGGATGAACCAGTTGCGGATTGCCGAAACAGAAAAATATGCCCACGTCACCTTCTTCTTCAACGGTGGCATCGAAGCTCCTTTTAACAACGAAGATCGCGCACTGATTCCCTCACCCAAAGAGGTCGCTACATACGACCTGAAGCCCGAGATGAGCGCTCCTGAAGTCACTGAAGAGGTTATCAGACGTATTCAATCTGAACACTATGATCTGATTATCCTGAACTTTGCCAACCCAGACATGGTCGGCCATACAGGAGTTCTGCCAGCGGCAATCAAGGCTATGGAAACGGTTGACCTCTGCACGGGTCGAGTTATTGATGCTTTGCTGGCGACAGGGGGTTGTGCCCTGATAACAGCTGACCACGGCAATTGCGAAAAAATGCTCGATGAAAACGGCACGCCTCATACCGCGCACACGGCAAACAGGGTTCCGCTCATCTTCGTTGACGCTGCAAAACGTGACAGCAGTCTTCAGCCCGGCATCCTTGCGGATATTGCACCCACCATTCTCAACCTGCTGGGCCTCGAAGTTCCTGCTGAGATGACAGGCACGAACCTTATTTCATAAAGTGTAATGATTTATCATACCTCTGGGGGTGGGGATCCATGTGGGCCAACTTGCGTCGTGCACTATCGGCAGGTGTAAACCTGTTTTTACCACCGGGCTGCCTGCTCTGTGGACAGCTTCTGCCCCCAGGCTTCGACCCGCAGGAATTCTGCGCAGAATGTCAGACAAACATGCCGCCCCTGGGGAGATCACACGGCAGTTGTTGCAGCCAACCGTTCCCCCGCATCTTCATCACAACATCTCTGCGCAACTTGCCTGCAGCGACCACCTGCCTTTTCAATCGTCCATGCGGCCTGCTCCTACCAGGAGCGCATCAAAGACGCCATCCACCAGTTAAAATATCGCAACCAGGTCAACCTGGCAGAGCCTCTAGGAAAACCTCTCGGCAAATCACTTGAGGTTGCTGAAGTCGGCTTCAAGCCAGATTGTATTATTCCGGTCCCCTTACACCCCGGTCGATTGAAAAAACGTGGCTACAACCAGGCGCTTGAAATCTCTCGGCCGCTGGCCAGAAAGATGCGGGTTCCGATCGACACCACACTTTTACAACGCACCCTTAAAACACCGCCAGAGCAAG
>JAOUDB010000575.1 GCA_029859485.1 Desulfuromonadales bacterium
GCTTCTTCATCAAGATCCATTTCCTGAGAATCAACTTCCGGACCTGTCGCTGTCGAGCAGCCGCTGTTGCAACCGGCATGGATGGCAGGACTTTCGATGGCTTCCGGTTCTTTTTCTTTCGGCAGCTCACCACGATCCAGGGCGATCAGCGCATCTTCGGCGCTCTTGCGCAGCTCGACTGATCGGGCCTGCCCAATCGCCAACTGGTAATCTTCACGAGCACGTAACAGATTCCCCGACTTTTGTGCCCAGGTTCCTTCTTCAAGGTTGATCTTTGCCAGAGCATCGCCGGCCCGCTCTTCCCACTTGCCGGTCTCGGCAAGGACGGCGTCGTCCAGCTCAATACGATCAAGCCTTTTTGCTGCGCTCAATACACCTGCCCAATCCTGCCGGGTAAAGAGTTGCCGCATCTCTTCTACAGGGTCTTTCTTGCTGAACATCTTCTTTAAAAAACTCATTTATCCTGACCTCTCGATAGATTTTTACCGATGATTGAACTCCTTCACGAAGAAAGTGTCAACCTTGTAAACCAAAAACATGAATTAACGCTGCGAAAGGGTTCGATGGGACATTGGTCGCAGGTTCTCTGATAAACGGGCGAATCTGCCTGTGGACCTTGCTCCCAAAGCGTGGATGGTGTATAAGCCGATGATTCAACAACACTTTAACCAGGAATTAACCTTATGAGCGAAGATACCAAAAAAATCATTTACTCCATGATGGGCGTCAACAAGAGCTACAACAGCCAGAAAATCATCAAGGATATTTCCCTTTCCTACTACTACGGCGCTAAAATCGGCGTACTCGGTCTTAACGGCTCGGGTAAGTCGACCTTGCTCAAGATCATGGCGGGCATCGATAAGGAATACAATGGCGAGACCATCCTCTCTGATGGCTACAGCGTTGGTTTCCTCGAGCAGGAACCTCTGATCGATTGCGATAAGACTGTCCGCGAAGTGGTCGAAGAGGGCGTTCAGGAAACGGTTGATCTGCTCAAAGAGTTTGAAGAAATCAACGCAGCGTTTGCTGAGCCTGATGCCGACATGGAAAAACTCTGTGATCGCCAGGCGGTGGTGCAGGACAAGCTCGATGCCCTCGATGCCTGGGAACTTGATTCCAAGCTTGACCACGCTATGGACGCCCTGCGCTGCCCTCCGGGAGACACCAGGGTGGGCGTCCTCTCCGGTGGTGAGAAGCGACGTGTCGCACTCTGTCGACTCCTGCTGCAAAAACCTGACATCCTGCTTCTTGATGAGCCGACTAACCATCTCGATGCGGAAACTGTCGGCTGGCTGGAGCAGCACCTGCAGCGTTATGAAGGCACCATCATTGCGGTTACTCACGATCGCTACTTCCTCGATAACGTGGCCGGCTGGATCCTCGAGCTCGACCGTGGCCATGGCATCCCATGGAAAGGCAACTACTCGAGTTGGTTGGAGCAGAAGCAGGAGCGCCTGCGCAAGGAAGAAAAAGCCGAGAGCAATCGTCAGAAGACTTTGCAGCGCGAGCTCGAGTGGATTCGGATGAGCCCCAAGGCGCGCCATGCCAAGGGTCAGGCCCGTATCAACTCTTATGAGAAGCTGCTTGGCCAGGACGCTGCAGATCGTGAGAGCGAAATGGAGATCTACATTCCGCCGGGACCACGTCTTGGCAACATCGTTGTCGAAGCGAATGACGTTGCCAAGGGCTATGGTGACAGACTGCTCTACGAGAACCTGAACTTCATGCTACCTCCCGGTGGGATCGTCGGCATCATCGGAGCCAACGGTGCCGGTAAAACCACCCTGTTTCGCATGATTACCGGCCAGGAACAGCCCGATAGCGGCACTTTCAAGGTCGGTGATACGGTTAAGCTCGCTTACGTTGATCAGGACCGCCCACTCGATGGCGACAAGACGATCTTCGAGGAAATTACCGGTGGCCAGGATCAGATGATGCTTGGTAACAAGCTGGTCAATTCCCGCGGCTATGTTGCCCGTTTCAACTTCTCCGGGGGGGATCAGCAGAAGAAGGTTGGTGTCCTCTCCGGCGGAGAGCGCAACCGCGTACACCTCGCCAAGATCATGCGTGAAGAGTCGAATGTGTTGCTGCTTGACGAACCGACCAATGACCTTGATGTCAACACGCTACGCGCTCTGGAAGAAGCCGTTGAAAACTTTGCCGGTTGCGCTGTTATTATCAGCCACGATCGCTGGTTCCTCGACCGCATCGCCACGCATATCCTTGCCTTTGAGGGAGACTCCCAGGTGGTCTGGTTCGAAGGGAACTATTCCGAGTACGAAGAG
>JAOUDB010000576.1 GCA_029859485.1 Desulfuromonadales bacterium
TATAGCATTCAATATTTTTTTTTTGGGGGGGGGCGGGTTGAACTTTAAATTTTATCTATTATAAATTACGAATAACTTACTAAGTTAGTAAGTTATTTGGAGCTCATAAACATTCGATCCAAAAATTAAGGGAGATTTTACATGTCTTGTTTTAAAGCAATCAGTCTTTTGGTCTCCATGCTTGCATTGTCGATAACTTGTTTTGCTGCTGGTGGCGGTGAGATTGTCAAGGCTGACCCCGACAAACACTTTGACCCCAAGGGCAAACTGCCCTCGGAGTTTACTGTCGAATTCCAGAACGGGCAGAGAAAATCCCTGCCTTTTGAAGATAAGCGTGATTTCGATGAAGCCAAACAGGGCTTTATCGCGGCACCAGAGTACAAGCAGATCATGGCCGAGGCCGGTCACGTCGCCTGGGACATGGGCAGCTACGAATTCCTCTTGACCGATAAGGAATACGACACTATCCATCCCTCGCTTCAACGTCAGGCCGTACTTAACATGGCTTATGGCCTGTACGAAGTGCTGCCCGAAAAGATCTACCAGGTGCGCGGTTACGACCTCGCCAACATCACCTTCGTTAAGGGCGAAACTGGCTGGATCATTTTCGACCCGCTCACTGCCAAAGAGACCGCTGCTGCTGCCCTAAAGTTCATCAACGAAAAACTCGGTGAGCGGCCTGTGGTCGCGGTCGTCTATTCCCACTCTCATGCCGATCACTTCGGAGGCGTCCGCGGCGTGGCTGACCAGGCGGACGTAATGAGCGGCAAAGTCAAGATCATTGCTCCGGTAGGGTTCATGGATCACGCTGTGGCCGAGAATGTTTATGCCGGCAACGCTATGACGCGACGCCTTTTCTATCAGTACGGTGTGCTTTTGCCGCGTAGCCCGTTCGGCCATGTTGATCAGTCGATCGGTAAGAATACGGCAGCCGGCAACCTGGGCCTGATTCCACCAACCGTTATTGTCGAGGATGATTTCGAGGAGATGACAGTTGATGGTGTCAAGATGGTCTTCCAGAACACCCCGGGGACTGAAGCACCGGCGGAGATGAACACCTACTTCCCGGAATGGAAAGCCTTCTGGGCTGCGGAAAACATCACAGGGACAGTGCATAACATCTACACCCTGCGCGGTGCACTGGTACGCGACGCCCTCGCATGGTCAAAGGGCATCAACGCAGCGCTCTATCATTTTGGCAAAGACGCCGAAGTCATGTTCGCTTCGCACAGCTGGCCCCGTTGGGGGAACGATCGTATCCAGGAAGTCATGCGCTCCCAGCGTGACATCTATGCCAACCTGAATAACGAAGTGCTGCATCTTGCCAATTCGGGTGTTACTGTCAATGAAATTCACAACGTCTACAAACCACCGAAGAGCTTGCAGAATCAATGGTCCGCTCATAGCTACCATGGCTCTGAAGAACACAACAGCCGCGCAGTGGTCAATCGTTACCTGGGCTATTGGGATGCAAACCCGGCGACCCTGATACCACTCTCTCCGCGCGATTCCGCTCCACTCTATGTGGAGATGATGGGTGGCGCCGAGCCGATTATCAAAAAGGGCCAGGAGCTCTACAACGAAGGTAAGTATCGCCATGCCATGGAGATCCTCAATAAACTGGTTTTTGCCGAACCCGAGAATCAGGTCGCCAAAGATCTTTTGGCGGATGTTTATGAGCAAATTGGCTATCAGAAAGAAAGCCCGAGTGTGCGCAACAGCTTCCTGGCCGGCGCTTATGAGTTGCGTAACGGCATCCCCTCCGGAGCCTCACCCAAGACCAGCGGCCCTGACATGATCAGCGCCATGTCGACCGAGCTGTGGCTTGACTTCCTCGCGATTCGTCTCGACAGTAAAAAGGCGGATGGAACGGAGTTCGTCATCAATCTGGTGACACCTGATAATGGCGAAAAGTTCGTGGTTGAGCTGAGTAATGCCACCTTGACCAACATCGTTGGTTTCCAGGCTGAAGATGCGGACCTGACGGTCACTATCGACCGTGCCGATCTCGAGAAAACCATGATGGGCGTCGTCAGCATGGATGAGCAGATCAAATCCGGCAAAGCCAAACTGGTCGGCGACCCTAAGCCAATCGATCAGCTGAAGTCTATGCTTGTCCAGTTCGACATAGGTTTCGAGATTCTACCAGGCACGGGAGCCAAGGACCTGACTCCGGAGAAAGGTGCGTTTGCCCACGAGCCACCTGCAATTGATGCTCTTACAGATTGATGAGTGGTTAAAATTGATGATCAAAATGGCGAGCAGAGTTAAGACTCTGCTCGCC
>JAOUDB010000577.1 GCA_029859485.1 Desulfuromonadales bacterium
GGCATTCAAAAGGTCAGCGGTTCGATCCCGCTTAGCTCCACCAAACAAAATCAGGGGCTTACAAGAATTAATCTTGTAAGCCCTTTTTTATTATTTATTATCTCTCCCCATTATTACGGAAAACAGTGCATCCCCGAAACAAAGAAGAGAACAAGAAGCAGGCATTGAGATTTAATTCTTATATGTCAGGGTTTGCAGTAATTCCACATTTCTGACCAATATCCCCATCCAAAACAATGCGAGAGGAATTTTAGTAAATATCTCCTCTTAACTGCTGAACGTTATATCTTCCACAAATCCATTCTTGAATATCAGGAGTAGTAAAAATTTCCCGTTTTGGCCAAGTCAAGTCCCTCTGAACAATGTAGTAATATAAATAAGAACCTCTCCTCTTTGACCTCAACTTACGACCAAGTATAATTGGCATGTAACCATCCCTTAAAGAATATCGGCAATGTCTTATTTGAGTTCGTACTCTAAACTGTTACAGACACTGGAGGAATGGGCATGGATTTCATATTCGATCATATTGTCATTAACGTTGTCGACATTGATAAAATGGTCAAGTTTTATACTGAAGTTCTGCAATTGCCGGGCGAGAGGCTGGAGGAGTTTACTGCGGGGCAGGTTCCCTTTCCCTCTGTAAGGCTTTCTGCCGACAGCATCATCGACCTTTTCCCGAAAAAAATGTGGGAGAAAACCAATCCAGAGGAAGTATGTCGTCCTAACCTCAACCACTTCTGCTTTGCAACTGACGAAGCTAGCTCAAAAGCCCTTCAGGCAAGACTCATTGAGCAAAGCGTTGTTATTGAGGAAGGGCCAGTCAAGCGCTGGGGAGCACATGGGACTGGCACGTCAATTTATTTTAGGGACCCGGAAGGGAATACGATTGAAGTCCGCTATTACTCTGATGGGGAAAGGGCTCTACCTTGTTTCCTTGACTCCTGAAAAACCGGGGGCTTTTCCCAAAAGTCACGACTTCTAAGACTAAAACCAGCTTCTTTTTGATCGAGGTCTTTAGGAAGCTCCTTAAGCCACAAAGCAATGACCACTTGGATCAATTCCGAGTGGCCATTTTCTTATAGGGGGCATCGTAGAATGTCCCCCTTTTTATCCAAAAGGATGCGAAAACTCTACTTACTCATCTCCATCATGTATGTTACCGCAGCTTTCACCTCTTCGTCGGTTAGTTTCATGTTGCCTCCCTTAGCCGGCATCTTTCCTTTGCCCTTGATGGAGTTATGGGTCAAGGTGTCAACCCCTTCCGTTATCAGAGCGGACCATGCATCCTTGTCGCCCACTTTGGGTGCTCCCATAACACCAGAAGCGTGACAGGCTGCACAACTCTTGGTGTAAACCGACTGGCCAATGTCGTCGCTAGCACTTACAGTGGCAACCGAAAAAATCAGCAAGACAAAGCATAAAGTAAGTGTGTTGAATTTCATGGGTGACTCCTTTAATGGTGTTGTGGGTTAACTGTATAGAATCCTATAATGCGAGCGTATCATTTAATGGTTGTAGTGCAAATTAAATCGCGAAACATATAAAGCGTTGGTCGAAAACCATTTGGATCAACTCCGGGTGGTCGTTCTTTTTTTGTCACGATTAACAGTAACATCGTAGATTCTCTGTAAGCGCTCGTTATTAATCTCTTGCAAGTCCTTCTCATAAGGCCTCAGGACATATAGACCATTAAATTCAAGAGAACCTTACCAGAGCCCTTCTTCGTCCTTACTGGGCAGCAACCCAAGGCCCTAACTGACAAATTGATGGCCAAAAACAGATGGCACTCAAAACAGGAGGTCCTTTTTCCCCTCTGCGCAAAAAGTTCTTCATGACACACTAAAACTGATTATGTTGTAGAATTAAAGATCAGGAGGCTTTATGACTGTTTCCGAACAAAGAGACCTTATCGTTGCAAAGTTGCGTAGGGGAGAACAGATACGCCAGGCCGGATACCGGGAGAAGGCATTGAAGCTCTTCCCCCATGTGTGCGGCCGCTGTACCCGTGATTTCGAAGGCAAAAAACTGCGGGAATTAACCGTGCACCACAAGGATCACGACCACCACAACAATCCACCAGACGGTAGCAACTGGGAGTTGTTGTGTCTCTACTGTCATGATCATGAACATACCCGCGGAGTCCAGGAAGCACGTAGCAAAGAGGGTCCGTCCGACCGACAAGACCGCCCCTCCCTCGCGCACTCCCCCTTCGCTGCTCTTGACGACCAACTCAAGCAACCGAAGTAATATTTGAACCAGTGCGCCAGCCCATATTTTT
>JAOUDB010000578.1 GCA_029859485.1 Desulfuromonadales bacterium
ATCGACCCCAAAATGTCGTTTTTTCTGGCTGTTTATTAGCAAGTCCTATCTGTTTGATTGTCTTTGTTCGATTTTTTTATCTGGTTATCTACTTCGCTCCAGTAACTTGTTACTTAAACGTTTCTGGTGATTGACTAAACGAAATCTTTAAACCGGAAAATCACATGAGCGGCCTCACGCAGAGGCGCAGAGATCGCGGAGAAAGGCCTGTCACACACTAAGCTTTCTAGGTTTTGTCTCCCTCTGCGATCTCTGCGTCTCAAGTGAGCATAGCGAACGGGCGTGAGGCAGATTTAGCTTTTTGTCTACCAGTTGTCGGTGTTTGTCTGTGTCAAAAAAATGCAATCAATCAGAGTCTAAGCTGAGTATAGGGGATAACCAGACAGTCTGATTTCTCGGCTGTTGTGCTGTTGCGGAAGCCATGAGAGAACAGAAGTGAAAAATAAAAGGCCGGAGGCTACATAAGCCTCCGGCCTTTATTGTGTTGTGAAGAGGGTGTTGCTATTCGCGCACAAAAGTGTCCATGTCTGTTTCATGGACCATGCCCATGAGGCGCGCATACTCAGACTCAATGATCTGGTAATGATGGTCGGTCGAGGTCGCATTCTGCTCGAAAACCGCGCGGATCTCAGGATTGTCGATTTTCTCAGCCAGGGCACGCAGATGCTCGGCCAGGGCTTTCTCTTTTGCCATCGCCAGTTCCATTGCTTTGCGCTCGTTGAAGTCAGCGGCTTTAACTTCGTTCAACTCGTTCATCCACTCAGAGTCCTGATCGGCGCCTGCGTCCAGAAATGCTTTGAAGTCAGCGATATCATCGCCGGGGTAGACATTGTAAAACCATTCGGCATGCTCGCTTTCTTCGCGTGCCAGGAGCTCAAAGACTTTCTTGGCTTCGGCATTCTTCATCATCTCGGCACCACGCTTGTAAAAATCCATGGCATTTTTTTCTGTCTGCATGGCACGGCGTACAGCGTCCTTCAAATCGATGTTATCAAACATGTAAATCCTCCTGAGTTAATGGTGTATACGTTTCAAAGACGGGGAATATTAGCAGAAATTACAAACTTGCCAAATGAAAAATTACTTTTTCAGGCCAGTTTAAAAAGAAAAGGCGGATTAAAGTATCCGCCTTTTCTTTTTTTGTCGCATCTTTTAAGCCTTGTGGTGATTAAGCTTCCGCTGCTGGTGGAACGAATACTCGTTGACCAAGTTCTTCGTCAAGGCGTAGCAGGCCGTTGCCGTCGTCGCCGATGCGCTGCAATTTTTTCAAAATCAAACCGAAGCTGGCCTCTTCTTCGACTTGTTCTGTGACAAACCACTGCAAAAAGATCTGGGCCGCGTGATTGTTGTCGCCGCGGGCAAGATCCATCAGCTTGTTGATGCTGTCGGTCACAAAGTTTTCGTGCTTGAGAGAATATTCGAAGCAATCAAGGGGTGATTTATAGTCGTTCTTTGGAGCATCGAATCCGCGCAAATCTGTGCGGCCACCGGCTTCACATATGAAGTAAAAGAACTTTTCGCCGTGGGTGAGCTCTTCGAGGGCCTGGACTCTCATCCATGATGCGATCCCAGGCAGATCTTCTGCTTCGAAGTAACCGGCCATGGCCTGATAGAGATAACCAGAAAAAAACTCGTTTTTCATCTGCTCGTTCATTGCGTCGAGCAAGTCTTTGCTGAACATTGGTGGAAGCCTCCTTCAATATTAAGTGCTGATTGGGTTCGAGGTGTCTTGTCTTAAAATTTATACCTTAGAGAGCGCGGTTGCGCAATGCAGGACAACAAAAAAAGCGGGGGCTTTTGAGCCCGGACTTTTTTGTTTATCTCTTTTTGGAAATCAGCAGACGCCGTCTTCAAAAATAATTTTCTGCAGCCCGTCGATCGCTGCATTAGCTTGCAAAATTTCTCCCGTGAAAGGGTTGCGGTCGGTGTCAGTGATGTAACTGCAATTACAGTCCGCAGGCATGAAGGCATCGTGTAGAACGAATTTTCTGCCATCGTTGCGGCACGTCAGACCCATGATGCCGGTCTTGATGTCATTGCCACTGTGGGAGTCCTCGCCAATATATGGCTTGCTGAGGTTGACGAAAAACACCCCTCTTATAGATTGTAGTGTAACATCAAATCCCGTTGACAGCGTATTGGATATCAGCTTTCAAAAAAATCAGCGATTTCCCCAGTTAACTTCGAATGCTAGGCGGAAATCTCAGGGGCTTATGGGGTCTATAGAAAGCTGGGTGATTCTGTGGCTATGTGGTAGGATGTGCGGCGTTAAAGCAGATA
>JAOUDB010000108.1 GCA_029859485.1 Desulfuromonadales bacterium
AGGGGACCGCAGCCAGATCGTCTTCGAGAATTTTGGCCGGATCGAGCAGCACCACGTGATGTTCCGGCAGGGTGGTTGCCAGGCGGATGTCTTCGCTGGTGCTTTCCAGCACCACAGTGCCGGTTGCAGCAAAAGCGAAATTGGCCCCGGTCAAACCGACGGCGGCCGTGGCAGCGCCCTGACGCAGATCATTTTCCACCAGCGTGACTCCGGCTGCCTTGAAAGTGGGAACCAGGTCAAGCCGTTTTGCCGAGGCAAAATCCGGCACCATGACCGAACCCGTCGCCAGTTGCTTGACGTAGTCCACCACGGCTTCAACACCTGCGACAATAGAAACCTCAGCGCCTACGGCGCGGGCGGCTTCACTAAAAGCTGTAACCAGCTTCTCTTCTTGCATGAGACGAACTCCTCATAATTGGTCAGACCATTAATTGGTTTATCGTATGGGTCGCCCTGCTTCAAGTCAAGAAAAAAAACAAACACTGTTTTCACAATTTCGTGAACAGATCATTTTTTATTCTTTATTCCCGAACCAAAGGAATCTGATATCTCGCCATCTTCTTATAAAGCACGGTACGATGGATACCGAGCAGCTTGGCGGCCTTGGCCTTGTTGTTGCCAGTTAACTCCAAAGCCTTGCGCACGGCCTCGCGTTCCGCCTCGGCGACGACTGCACCCAGGTCCCATTGGCCACCTTTCAAGGCTGTAAGAGTCGGTCGACTCAGATAAAAAGGCAGGTCGCAAGCGTCAATGTTGTTGCCTTCAATGGTAAAAGCAGTGCGTTCCAGAACATTGATCAGTTCTCGGATGTTGCCAGGCCAATGATAGCCATCCAGCACATTTTCTGCTGATGGGGTCAGTTGATAGCGAGAGCCCGGATAGTTTTCGGCAATCTTGGCCAGCAGATGCCTGGCCAGTGGGATGATGTCTCCCTGACGTTCACGCAGCGGCGGCACATCAAGGGAAATAACATTCAAGCGATAGAAGAGATCTTCTCTGAACAGTTTCTGTTTGACCATCGTCTCCAGATCACGGTTGGTGGCGGCGATAATCCGAAAATCACTTTTGAGTATTTGATTGCCTCCCACCCGCTCGAAAAGCTTGTCTTCCAGAACGCGCAGCAGCTTGGGCTGCAGCTCAAGAGGCATCTCACCGATCTCATCCAGAAACAGGGTGCCGCCGTCAGCCAATTCCAACTTGCCCGGCTTTCCACCGGGTTTGGCTCCGGTAAAAGCACCCTCCGTGTAACCGAACAGCTCTGCTTCAAAAAGTTCTTTAGGGATCGCCGCGCAATTGATGTGAATTGACGGTTTCTTATGCCGAGCACTGCGCATGTGAATCGCCTGGGCAAACAACTCTTTACCGGTTCCCGATTCCCCGGTCAGGAGAATCGGCAGATCGGTAAGCGCAGCTTTGATCGCGGCCTCTTTCAGAGCAACGATCGGCGCGCTCTCACCGCGGATACTATCGAAATTGTACCGGCTGGACCGCAGCGCATTCAGCTCTTTTTCATACAACTTCAGCTTTGTCTCCAACAGACTGAGGTTGTTGGCCAACCGACCCACATCGCTGACCTGTTTAAACATGATCTGACCGAATACGGCAACGACCTTGCCACCCTCAAAGATTGGGATGCGCTGAACCACCATATCCCGTCCCCTGGTGGTAAAGAGCTGATTGAGCTCGGCCTTGCCGGTTCTGGCAACAATATGCATGCGGCTGCCTTCGAGAACCTCGGTGATATGTTTACCGATCACTTGTTCGGCCTCGATGCCCAGAAAACGGGCATAAGGCCGATTGAAATAGAGGATATTGCCGTCTTTATCAGTGACTACGGCACCATTCTCAATATGGTCGAAAATCAGATTGGCAAGCTTCAATCGGCGGCTGATCTCTTCCCATTGTCCTTCGGACGGTAAAGTCGCCTCTTGCATTCCATGCTGCGATTCCGACCCAAGTACATTCATGCGTGCCCCCTTCACATTGTCTCTTTTTGGCTACATGTAGCCAAATGTGGTCAACCTGCCTCGACCCGTTCCTGCAGCAACTCGGATCGTCGCATATTCTATTGCTAACCCACAGGACCAGAAGCGTTTTTTGTCTATTTCTGGCACCCCTGATCATTCTACTGCAACTATCTCCAGATTCAAGACAAGGGTAGCTCTCTGAAAATGTGTAGTCAAGAGAATACACTTATTCCGGCTGCAGGCCTTTCGTAGCTTTATTTAAGCATGGTTAAAGCTTTACAACGTAAAGCCTAACACCTCGTAATCATAGTGTCTTTTCCTTGTGAGCAAAAATAACCGGGGCACCTTTACAACGCTGGCTCACAACTTGCTCTATTATTAAAACCATAACGATGTTTTATTTTTTTACCAACATATGGTAACGGCTGAGAGATATGGGCACGGCAATACATCAAACAGTCGGATTCGAGCCATTTGACAATACGTTCTTTAGCGTTACGTTTGAACTGTCGGCCAAGAGGCTTATGACTCACGTTATTGGTAGGGCACGCATATCGAGTGACTTAAGAATATTCCACAACACTACGTCAGGAGAAACAGAATGAACGAGGTTTTCATTGTTGAAGCACGACGCACACCTTTTGGCTCTTTTGGTGGCGCTCTGAGCGATATTTCAGCACCGGACCTGGCCAGCCAAGTGATGCGTGACCTGCTTCACCGCTCACAGCTCCCGGCCACAGCGATCGACGAAGTGATCGCTGGCCAGGTTCTCCAGGGCGGCTGCGGCCAGGCTCCGGCGCGCCAGGCGATGCGCAAGGCCGGCCTTCCGGACAGCGTCCACGCCATGACCATCAACAAGGTCTGCGGCAGCGGCCTTAAGGCGATTATGCTCGCAGCCGACTCCATTCGCCTGGGTGACGCAACCTGCGTGATTGCTGGCGGCATGGAAAGCATGTCACTTGCCCCCTACGCCCTCCCTACGCTTCGCACCGGACAACGCATGGGACACGCCCAGGCCCTTGACCTGATGGTTTTCGACGCCCTGCAAGATCCCTACAGCAATCGTCACATGGGCGAGATCACCGAAATCTGGGTCGAGCGACACGGTCTCAGCCGTGAGGACCAGGACCTGTACGCCGCCCGCTCCTACCGCCTGGCCCAGGCAGCTGTTGCCGCAGGCACTTTCACCGATGAGTTGACTCCGGTGGTCAAAAGCAGTCGCAAGGGCGACGTCACCATTGATCAGGATGAGGAGCCAGGCCGCGGCAACGTCGACAAGTTGTCCAGCTTGCGCCCTGCGTTCAACAAAGATGGCACGATCACAGCCGGCAACGCCTCGACTATCAATGACGGCGCCGCCTTTGTTCTGGCCTGTTCCAAACAAGCGATGGAACGTCATAACCTGAAACCAATCGCCCGACTGGTCGCCTCGGCGACCAACAGTATCGCCCCGAATGACTTTGCCGAAGCGCCGATCGGCGCCATCCAAAAAGCCATTGCACGGGCCGGCCTGACCCTGGCCGACATCGACCTGTTCGAGATTAATGAAGCATTCGCCGCAGTACCACTGGTTGCCATCCGCGAGCTTGGCATCGACCCCGACAAGGTCAACGTCAACGGCGGAGCTGTTGCAATCGGTCATCCGGTCGGCGCCAGCGGCGCACGACTTGCTGTGACCTTGATCCGTGAGCTACAAGCCCGGCAGCAACGCTACGGTGTTGCCAGCCTTTGCATCGGCGGCGGAGAAGCTGTCGCCGCCATCTTCGAACGCTGCTAGCCTTTAAGGAGAACCAATGAAACCGATCTTCACCGATGCTAAAGCCGCTCTGGAAGGGCTGGTTGCAGACAACATGACCATTGCCGCCGGTGGCTTTGGCCTCTGCGGCATTCCCGAAAAACTGATTCTGGCCTTGCGCGACTCCGGTGCCAAGCAGTTGACACTGGTCAGCAACAACGCGGGGGTTGATGATTTTGGCCTCGGCCTGCTATTGCAGACCCGCCAGATTCGCAAGATGATCTCCTCTTACGTGGGTGAAAACGCTCTATTTGAGAAACAATTTCTTGATGGCGACCTTGAGCTGGAACTTACGCCACAGGGCACCCTCGCCGAAAAGTTGCGCGCCGGTGGAGCAGGCATCCCGGCATTCTTCTCCCGCACCGGTTACGGCACATTGTTAAGCGAAGGCAAAGAGACCAAGGATTTTAATGGCATCTCCTATGTTATGGAAGAGAGCATTCAAGCCGATCTGGCGATCGTCAAGGCCTGGAAAGCCGACAAAGCAGGCAACCTGGTGATGAACAAGACGGCCAACAACTTCAACGTTGCCTGCGCCAAAGCTGGCCGCGTCACGGTGGCCGAGGTCGAAGAGATCGTTGAGATTGGTGAACTCGATCCGCACCAGATACATGTTCCCGGCGTCTATGTCGACCGCCTCGTGCTCGGCAGCAACTACGAGAAACCGATTGAACAGCGCACCGTTTCCGGTGCCGGCATTTCGGCCAAGGGCTTCAACCCGCAACGCGAATGGATGGCCAAGCGAGTGGCCCAGGAACTGACGGACGGCGCCTATATCAACCTCGGCATCGGCATGCCGACCCTGGTCGCCAACTTTATCCCCGAGGGCATACAGGTCACCCTGCAGTCTGAGAACGGCCTGCTCGGCATCGGCCCTTTCCCGACCGAGGACCGGCTCGACCCTGATCTGATCAACGCCGGCAAACAGACCATCACCGCCCTGCCCGGAGCCAGCTACTTCGATTCTTCGGAATCCTTCGCCATGATCCGCGGTGGCCACATCGACCTGTCGGTGCTTGGCGGCATGCAGGTCAGCAGGACCGGTGACCTGGCCAACTGGATGATCCCCGGCAAGATGGTCAAGGGACCGGGCGGTGCCATGGATCTGGTCTCCGGCGTCAAGAAAGTAGTGATTATGATGGAGCATTGCGCCAAAGACGGCTCGCCAAAGATCCTCGAGCAGTGCGACCTGCCGGTCACCGGCCGCCAAGTGGTCGACCTGCTGGTGACTGACCTGGCGGTCTTCACCGTAGATGCTGAAGCAGGACTGATACTGACCGAGATCTCCCCTTTCTCTAGCTTAGAGGACGTCCGCAAGGCCACCGGCTGCGCATTCCAGGTTGCTGACACTCTTAAAAGCAACTGATCGATCACAACCATAAAGGAGAAGCTGCATGTCACAAAAAGTTGCTGTTGTTACCGGCGCTGCCAGCGGCATCGGCCTCGCCGTCGCTGAAGCTCTGGCCGCGGGAGACTACCGGTTGGTCATGGCTGATGTCAATACCGAGTCTGGCCAACGCGAAGCCGATCGCCTCAATGCTTACTTCGTCCATGCTGACCTCACAGACCGCACGGCCTGCAAAGCCTTGATCGACGCGGCGGCAGCCAAGTTCGGTTCGGTCGATGTGCTGATCAACAATGCCGGCATCCAGCATGTCAGCCCGGTGGAAGATTTCCCCGAGGACAAGTGGGACTTCATTATCCGCCTGATGCTGACCGCTCCCTTCCTACTCACCAAGTACGCCTGGCCACACATGAAAGCAGCCGGATGGGGCCGGGTGATTAACATCAGTTCGGTGCACGGTCTTCGCGCCAGCGAATTCAAATCGGCATACATCAGTGCCAAACACGGCATCATGGGATTAACCAAAACCACCGCTCTGGAAGGCGGGCCCTTCGGCATCACGGTCAACGCCATCTGTCCGGCCTACGTGCGCACCCCGCTGGTCGACAATCAGATTGATGCCCAGGCAGCATCCCACGGGATTCCCAGGGAAGAGGTCATTGGCAGCATCATGCTGAAGAAAGCTGCAATTAAAAGGATGATTGAACCGAGTGAAATAGGTGCCGCCGCCATGTATCTCTGCTCAGATGCCGCCGGCTGCATGACCGGCACTGACTTTACCATCGACTGCGGTTGGACCGCCTGCTGAACTGGAAGATTTATGACCACTCGACCGGCAGCAAAAAACGATATGATACAACACTGTTTGTTTTTTCTCTTGACCTGCTAGACAAGATTGGCTAACGTTCAAAAGTGGTCATACCAATTATTGGTCGCACATTCAGTCTTGCTAATGGTCACGTGACCATGATAAACCCATAACCCAAGCAAAGGAGATCCCACTATGAGAAGAATGAAAATGTTGGTAGGCCTGCTGGTCGTTCTCAGCCTAGCATGCGCCCCGTCAGCTTTCGCCGCCAAACGCGAGAAGTTCGGCGCCGACAAACGTCACGATGCCGTCAAAAAAGAATTGCGTACCATCAAGGCCTCAAAAGAAGAATTCAAGTGGAAGATGGTCATGCCTTGGTCCAAAGGCTTGCTATTTTATGATGTGGCCCAGCACTTTGCAGACTCAGTAGCGCTAGCTTCTGGTGGTCGCCTTGAAATCAAACTGTTTTCTGCTGGCGAATTAGTCGGAGCCATGGAAAGCTTTGATGCGGTCAGCAAGGGCCAAGCAGATATCGGCCACGACTGGCCGGGCTACTGGAAGGGCAAGAATGAGGCTTTTGTCGCCTTTGCTTCCGTGCCTTTCGGTCTCGACACTGAAGGTTATAATATCTGGCTCTATGAGCGCGGTGGCCTGGAAATGATGCAGGAGCTGTACGGTCGTTACAACCTATTCGCTCTTCCCGGCGGCAATGTCGGCCAGGAGCTGGGCCTGTTCTCCAACAAAAAAGCTTCAAAAATGTCTGACTTCAAAGGCATGCGCATCAGAACACCGGGCTGGTACATGGACATCATGACCCAACTCGGTGCCAGCGTTACCCCCCTTCCCGGCGGTGAAGTCTACCTTGCACTGGAGCGTGGCGTTATCGACGCGGCTGAATTTAGTACTCCCGCCATTAACTACCCGATGGGCTTTGACGACATCACCAAGTATGTCATTCAGCCCGGCGTCCACCAACCTTCTTGCCAGAGCGCATTTTTCATAAATAAGGACTCTTACAACAAGCTGCCTGCCGACCTTAAGTGGATCGTCGACATTGCCGCTAAAGAGACCCAGCTCTGGTCGACTGCATGGCAAGAGAATCTCAATGCTGAAGCGGTTAAAATGTTTAAAGAGAAGGTCGAGTTCGTACGCATGGATGAAGATACGATCAACGAATTCGCCAAAGCCTCTCACACTTACATTGAGAGCCTGAAAGTGAAATTCCCTGACGTGAAAAAAGTCATGGATTCTCAGGATCAGTTCAAAGCCGACTTTGCCGACTGGCGACAAGAGCGTGGTGGCATAGCTCCTTGGCCCTACGAGCAATTTGTTAAAGGCAAGCACATGCAGTAAGAAAACCTTGGCGGGAGCCTGTCGGCTCCCGCCTCTTTTAGCCCCGAACGACAGAAGCAAACCATTTCACGAACAAGAGGTTTCCATGTTTAAGATTGATAGTGCGATCGATACCCTCAACGAAAAGTTTGGCTTTTATGCCTCTTATCTCGTGTTGCCGTTGATTATCGTAGTTGTCTTTGAAGTCTTTATGCGCTACGCATTCAACGCACCGACAACCTGGGCCTTTGAGCTGACGGTTTTCCTTTATGGAGTCCATTTTTGTTTTGCCTTAGCTTACGCCCACAAACACAATACTCACGTTGCTATCGATGTCTTTGAATCGCGGCTGTCACCAAAATCGCGGATTATCCTGCGTATCATCACCAACGCGGCTCTCTTTCTTCCCTCGATGGG
>JAOUDB010000580.1 GCA_029859485.1 Desulfuromonadales bacterium
CAACCAGCGGCGAGATGACTGGCAGTTGCGAAGCCTCCTGGATGCACTGCAGGTTGATCAAGGTCTGTGAGGCCACCTGGCCAACTGCATCGCCAGTGACAATCGCCTTGGCCTGGTCTTTGGCGGCCAGCTGGTTGAGGATGCGCATCATGCAGCGGCGATAGATAATCATGCGGTAATCCGCAGGAACAAAGGCGATGATGCGGCGCTGCAGGTCGCCGAAGGGAACCTGGTAAAGGGTCGAATGCAGTTGGTAGCGGGTCAGCACCTCGACCAGCTTTTCGATCTTATCGGAAACGGCGCCGGAGAACTGGGTTTCGTTACGAATATGGGTAAAGATCGCCCGACAGCCACGCTTCATCAGCATGTAAGCGGCGACCGGACTATCGATGCCGCCAGAGAGCGAGACCATCACATCGCCACTGCTGCCGACCGGCAAGCCACCCGGGCCGAGATATTTATCGGTAAAGAGGGTCGCCTCTTTGCCGGTTAGCTCGATATAGAGCCAAAGATCCGGAGCGCGCAGATCGACCTGCTTGCCTTTTAGCCCGCGCAGAATCGAGGAACCGACCGCTCGGCTGATCTCTTCCGAGGTCATCGGAAACTGCTTGTCGGTGCGCTTGGTCTTGACGCCGAACGTCGAAAACTCCCGCCCTGCCAGCAGGTTGACCGCCCGCCCTCCAATCGACTTAACATCCTTCGGCGCACTGTGCCCGAGAGAGAAGTTGACGATTCCCGGGATGCAGGAAAGGATCTCGCGCACGCGCTGCGGATCAGCTTGGGGATTCGGCTTGCACACCAGCCGACCCTGCTGCTTGCGCACTTCGCTGACCAAAGGCCCCAAGGCGGCACGCACATGGCGTATTAATGCATCTTCGAACTGGCGGCGGTTCTTGCCTTTCAGGGCGATTTCACTGTAGTGGATAACGATACGGTTCACAGGGTGATCCTTCTACAAAAAGAGGTGTCCCGACATTATGACGTATCTTGAGCTTTTTGTTCAAACCACAGCTTTTTTATCAACTCGAAGGACAGGTCCTTTTAACAGGGGCTGAGTTTATTGATTACCGTGAGTTGTGCGGCACCTAATCCAGAGGCAACAAAGTAGCGCCTGCAAAACTTTTCAAGGTTGATAGAATGATGGTGAAGGGCGTGGAGGCCAAGACATGCAACCGGTCCAGGATCTGCTCAACCGTATCCGCTGGGATGAAGTGTTCGCCACCGCCGATTTTGAGATTGGCTACTATGATCGGATCGAGGATCAGATCATCCAGGTCAAATACGCGGATCTTTTCTTCCCCCCAGACGATCACTTTGCCTTCGAGTTGCTGGACGATGAAGGCACTGTCCACCGAATCCCCTACCACCGAATCCGGCGGATTACTCGCAATGGCCACTGCGTCTGGAGCCGTTCTCCCCATTAAGAGTAGACGTCTGAAGACGTCGGGAGGTCAAGATGAAAGTCGGCAATTTTTGCAACCGCGATGTGGTTATCACCGATCGCGATACAAGTATTTTGGACGCGGCCAAGTTGATGCGTCACCACCATGTCGGCGATATTGTCGTGGTCGAGAACCTAAGCAAAGGCAATATTCCGATCGGCATCATCACCGACCGGGATATTGTGGTCGAACTGCTGGCGGAAGAAATCAATTTGAGCCAGGTTACGGTCGGCGATGCTATGGGTCTCGATCTGTATGCGGTCAAGGAAGATGATGATCTCCTGGAGACGGCCCATCTCATGCGCCGGCACGGCATCCGCAGGGTTCCTGTGATTGGCACGGCTGGCGAACTGGTCGGTATCATCACTCTCGACGACATGATCGAGGTGATCGCCGAACAGCTCTCGACCCTCACCTTGATATCCGGCCGCGAGCACCAAATCGAAGTTGAGCGCAGAGCTTAAGAATCGGTGCGATTAAAAGGGAACACTCAAAATAGGGTGTTCCCGTCTGAATATGCAGTTGGAACAGGGAAAGCCGCCAAGAGGAAATGGTTGGAAGAGAAGATCTTGTGCTTCGGACGTACAAGCCTCCTTCGATACAATCGATGGATACGATTGTGCTGCTATGAGCGACCTATCACCAACTCACTTTCCGCCATTGGCAATGCCGATTGTCGGTGGCTTGAAGCCTTGAGACAGAACGCCCATAACCCTGTAACCTCTTCCTTAGCAATCAACCCCCAAAGCTCACCATTGCCTGTTGCTGCTCGTCATACAGATGCAGACGGACACACTGCAGGCTGTCGCGTATGTTCATCGGTTTGATGGTC
>JAOUDB010000579.1 GCA_029859485.1 Desulfuromonadales bacterium
AAAGACCCTCTTTATTGAAAAAACCGCTGCCAAACTACGCATCGGCTTACACATCTACCTCGGCCTGATACTGGGCTGCATCCTCCTCAACGGTCTCCTGCTGAGACTGGCACTTTAATCTCTGACTCTAGCTGTTTTTGTCAAATGCCGCCCCCAGGATAACACCCCCGCAGCAAACTATGAGGCAACAGCTAATGACAAGACAAGACAAAACCTGACCAAAATCCTTTTCACCACATTGTCAAAGAGGACACAGAGAAAGCAAAGAGCTTTTGAAGCTCTCTGTGACTCGAGTGAGCAAAGCGAACGGGCGGTAAATATTTTAAAAAACATCAAAGTGAGCTTCAGTGTAGATACCTGTTTCAAATTCAATCAATTGCTTGATGCCACAATAAGTGGTAGTGGTAGGGGGTATTCAAACACTAACGATCAACCGTGCGAAAGGGGCACTGAATGCGACTGGTTACACGCGGCCATTTGGACGGACTGATAGCAGCAATACTCATTACCGAGAAACTACGAAAAAATTAAAAAAGCGCCCTAAAACGAGGCGCTTTTTTATTAATACGTCAGTCTGTTGAGAAGAGGTCTTGTTTCCAAAAACTCTCATCGAGGCAGACAACTTCTTCAAAACTGTTTAAATTCATCGCCGTCAGCAGGAGCAAAACAGTCATAAGGCACAATCAATCATCCGACCTCTGCCGATCGCGCTTCTTTTCTCCCTGTTTCCGTTTTGCATCAAGGCGTCGGGCGATGGCTCCCCGACCGGGACGAGTCGCAATGCGCCGCTTCTTCTTGCGTAATTTTGCAGCCAGCTTCTCTTCCAGTCGCAACATGGCTTTCTGCAGGTTCTGATGGCGGGAACGAGACTCGGTCGCGGTTACAACCATACCGGTAGGCAGGTGGATAATGCGCACCCCGGTCTCGCTGGTGTTTCGGTGTTGACCACCGGGGCCGGAGCCACGAAAGTAGTCTATGCGGATATCTTTTGGGTTCATCAATATTACGTGGCCTGGGTACAGGGTTAAAGGTTCAGGGAGGCCCTTATCCCGGCACCCTTCTCCCTTTACCCTTCTTGTTCTGCCGTGCTACAAGATAAAGTCTATTTACTGAACTGTCAAAGAGGGAGTCTACCATGAATCATTTCGCCTTAACCATCGTGGGCCGCGACCGTGCCGGAATCGTCTCTCAGGTCACCAAGATTCTTTTCGATCTCGGTTGCAACATCGCCGATTCGAGCTGTTCTATTCTGGGCGGTCAATTTGCCATGATTTTGATCCTTGGCCATCCGGAGTTCACGGATCGCGACAGCTTTGGCGACGCGTTCAAGCCCCTGGAGGATTCCGACCTGTCAGTCTCCCTGCGTGTTCTTAAACCGGGCGGCGAAATTCGCTCCAACATATTCGGCGATATCTGCATGATCTCAGTCTACGGTTCCGACAAGCCGGGGATTGTTTACCGGGTCGCTCAAGTCCTGGGCGAAAAGAATATTAATATTACTGACCTCAACACCAAGCTGGTCGGAAGCGATGAACGACCTGTCTATGTAATGGTTATCGAAGCGGTCCTCCCTGAAAACGTTGCGGAGGAAGATGTCGACGGCTGGCTCACCCCGATACGCGACGATCTTCAGGTTGACATCACCGTGCGCACCATCCCGACGGTGGAACTCTAGTGTCCCATTGACAAGAAGACACCAGTCTCTACGGGCTGCGCCTTGTCTCGGCCTTTATGTGTGGCTCTGAATACAACATTTGACGCGTGACAGGACACTACCATGGCCGTTCGTCCCATACTCCTCTATCCAGACCCGATACTTAAACAGGTCGCAATCCAGGTTGAAGCTGTTGATGAGCCCACTATCGCCATCATTCAGGATCTGGTCGACACCATGCTCGACTCCGGCCATTCCGTCGGCGTCGCCGCTCCACAGATCGGCGAGCTGATCCGCGTCGTCGTCGTTGATGTCTCGAAGAGTAAACTCGGCAAAGACAACAATCACGGCCTGCTCGAAATGGTCAACCCCAAGATCATCGAAAAGTCCGGCAGCAAGATGATGCGTGAAGGCTGCATGAGCATTCCCGATTACACCGGCAATGTCACCAGGGCTGAACATATTGTCGTGGAATTCACCGACCGTGCAGGCCAGCTGCGCGTCATTGAAGCCAGTGGCTTTGAATCTGTCGCCATCCAGCACGAACTGGACCACCTCGACGGGATGCTCTTCCTCGATCGCGTTTCCAGTCTTAAAACCGATCTTTACCGCAGGAAATC
>JAOUDB010000581.1 GCA_029859485.1 Desulfuromonadales bacterium
CGTAATACCCGTTGATGGTGTCGAGCAACATATCATCGCGCACCTGAACGGCCCGCACCCGCTTGAGCATGGGGTCACTTTCAACAGGGAGTCGGATCAGCGAATAACGACCTTCTTCATTGCGGGAAAGATGCCCGGAAAAAGCGTCACGGGCCATGTCTTGTGCTGTGCGGAGTTCGGAAATCTGCTGAATTTCCCGAATCGCGGTGGGCTGCAGCTGGCTTCTGTGCTCGACAAGGTCGTTGGCGATGGTGTTGTAAAGATCTTGGAACGGATCCTTTTCTCCGGGCGAGGTGCCGTAGAAATCAACCAGACCGAGCTCTTCGCTGTAGGAATTTTCAAACCACGAAACGCCGCGAGAATCATAGGCTTCGATGTAGAGGCTCAGCTGTTCACCGTCCGAATGGATGATGGTTCCGCGGACCTGGACATGGGCGGCGTTTTCTTCAGGAACGACCCGCACGACTCCCCAATGACCGGTCCGTTGCATGGTGTACTTGAGGTGGATCGGGATGAAGCGCTCTTCGGCGCGACGAATCTCCTCGGACAAGCCGAGCTCGCGGATCTCCTTGTCGGTTAATTCCTCTGAATCAAAAACAACGATCGCCACATCGAGCAGTTCCGAGCTGTCCAGTTCCTGGGTCGCGACGATCGGTTTTACCCCGTCCGCAACCTTGTTGCTGAGGGAGGCACATCCGGAAAGGATGAGGAGTGAGGAAAACAGCAGGAACCACCTGTTCATCAATTATCACTCCTCTTTTTGTTTACGCCCTTGTACTTCCAGTACTCTTCCCAAAGTTTCTTTTTCAGCTCCGGATCGGGCTCCTTTTCGGCGGCTTCGCGCAGCTGCCGGGCAACGATATCGTCATCCTCCGGAGGTGGCAAGTTACCGCCGGGGGCGCCGTATGTGGATTGCTCCACGCCGCTGCCCTGAGATCCTGAACGTCTCGTTGAACTTTGGGCTGTCCCTGCTTGACCTTCGCGCCCCTGGTCCTCCATTGTCCCTTCGCCCAGCTCTTCGCTGGCGTCGCTCTCTCCGGAGCCGGTATCGCCTGTTACGCTCGTTCGGGCGCTGCTCCCAGAAGCACTGGAGCTGCCGGATTCTCTCTGGCTGGGAACCCTGGCCGCAACTTTTTCTTCTTCTTTAAGCAAGCTATCGTCGAAGTCTCCCAGGGAGGAGAGAAAAGCCCCTTCCAGTTCGGCCGTTTCTTCAGCCTGGCTCTTGGCCTCCCCGAAGTCCGAGCCGGTCGTATGAAAAATACTTTCATCAGAGGGCGTGGTATCGCTGGCACCGCCCATCGCAGGTGTTTCAGGGCAGGGCAGACCTTCCAGAGCGGTGGCGCCTCCCAGCTCTGCGAGATCCATGCAGTAGTTGATGATCCGGGTGTTGAGGTAGACAACAAAGTCTTTGTAGTCTGAAACTTCGCTGGCAGGCAGCGTCGCCTCTTCGAGCTCCTGCAGAGCCGTCTGCCTGGCACTATCGAGGGCGGTGATGCTTTTACGGATAGAGGCGAGCTGCTGGTCCCCACCGTGCAATGGCGACACCGTGAATGTCAGAAAGAAGGCAAGGCAGAGGGTGTGGGCAATGACTGCCCGCATCGGCGAGGACCGTTTGAAACCGCAGATTACGATGGTTTGCATGGGCACTTAATATCCGATGAAGAAATTGAACCAAAAACGACTGAAGTCATACCCTTTGAACAAGGACAAGACTCTGGAATGATTCCTCTGTTGGATATTATAACATCTGATTGGGGCAAAATGAACAGAGGTCAGAATAAGGATGTCAAGCGGCTGGTCTTTAGAGGGGTAATCGCTTTAATTTTGTTAAAGTTTTGTGCTGATTTGCTCGTGACTGGAAATTTCGACGCCCCGGAAAGACCCTTGGCCTTAGGCTTTCCTGTACTGCAGGTCTATCAGGAATCATTCTCTCTCTGCCGAACCTCGAAGTTAAATTGTCGCGGGAGATTTGTGAGAATATTGTGAGTTGAGTTTGTTATTAGTGCCCAGAATTGAAAGCGTTCTATTAACTCGATTTGGTAATAATTATGAAAAAAATTCTTGTTGTAGATGACTCTCCTTTTATGCTGAAAGTAATTAAAGAAATGTTGACGAACCTCAGTTATGAAGTCACCACGGTTGACAGTGGGCGCTTAGCTTGTCAAAAGACCGAATTTGCCTAGTTTGGCATGATTATTTCGGACAGGAACATGCCCGTCATGGATGGAATAGAATTTACAGGGCAGATAAAAAAGAACCCAAACTGT
>JAOUDB010000582.1 GCA_029859485.1 Desulfuromonadales bacterium
GACACTGCCAATCTATAGCAATCGAACAGCAAGGTCAAAGAGGTGTAATTCTTATTTATCCTCTCGCATTGTTTGGAGGGTGTGGAATTGGCTGAAATGCGAAATTCTTGCTGACCCTGACATATAAGAATTAAATCTCAATGCCTGCTTCTTGTTCTCTTCTTTGTTTCGGGGATGCACTGTTTTCCGTAATAATGGGGAGAGAGTGGGGAGAGATAATAAATAATAAAAAAGGGCTTACAAGATTAATTCTTGTAAGCCCCTGATTTTGTTTGGTGGAGCTAAACGGGATAGAACCGCTGACCTCTTGAAAGCCATTCACTGGAAAGTGTTTGCTTGTCTCTTTTTTTTTAGTCTAAGCGGACACCCCGAGGAGCCTTATCCATATAAACTTGCTGAAGTTTCATTTCAGCATCCGGTACGACTTTTTCGATAGTTTCCGAGATTTTCTTTGCTTGCTTCCTAGCTTCAGGATCATCTTGTCCCTTAATGATTACGGTCAATGTAAGTTTGTATTCATTCATGTGCTTTTCCCTTGAGAATTGACAAAATTAGTTGTGCGACTGGGACAGGGTTGGGACAAGGTGTTGGAATAAAAAACAGGGACTCAAAGCAAATGCTCTAAGTCCCTGTTTCGGCTTGGCTCCGCCTGCTGGGCTCGAACCAGCGACAAGCGGATTAACAGTCCGCTGCTCTAGCAAGTGGGCAGATGAGGGCGGGTATATTACCTTCAACTTACCAGATTTGCGTGCTTTTTTCGTAGTTTTGGACTACAAAATAGTGTGTTTTTACCCTTGAAAATCCTTGTAGCGTCGAAGCCAGAGTGTAAGAAAAGGTCCCATGCTTTCTCGAGGGGCCTTTCAATTTGACTCCCTGAGCCGGACGGGCTGGGCACTAGGAGGAGCGGCCAATAATGCCTACTAAAAATCCTAGATAATCCAATAATTAGCTGCAAGGATTTAAAGTAAGCCACCAACTGTGCCAGTGAGTTTTGTTATATATGGTTATTTATAGGACAGGATTTGACGGGGGGATCGAGTTCTACGAGTAACAAAAGAAAATTATACAGTCGGCCCGTAGCCTAGAGTACTTCCTCAACGCTGAGCCTACTCCTCTAGGAAAGGCGCGTTCCGGAAGCTAAAAGGCTTGCTGAGTCCTGCAAGCACAGCGGGGTCTCGATCATAAACGTCCGCCTTGAACATTATCCCGCCATCTTCCGTGATGTTTACTGTCCAATACATCAGGATTACGGTAACAGGTTTCGCCAAATTGATACGGGTTGTTTGTTTCGATTTCACCACCTCCTCAATGCGTGACTGTGTCCACTGTGGATCATCCAGTAGTAGCTCCGCCAACTCGAAGGGGTGCATGACGCGAATACAACCAGAACTGAAGGCACGCTGATCACGCTCAAATAGGTTACGACTGGGTGTGTCGTGCAGATATACCAGGTGCTTGTTTGGAAACATAAACTTGATGCGGCCCAGCGCATTGTTGGGACCCGGGTTCTGACGTAGCAGATAGGGAAAAGGCTTCTGCGGGTATTGTTTCCAGTCTATAGTTGATGGATCAACGTGCTTACCATCATGGGTCAACGCCTGCATATCCATTTGCTGTAAGTAACTCAAGTCCTTAGCGAGTTTAGGAAGGATGTCATTGCGCAAAATGGTTGGTGGAACTGTCCAGGTTGGGTTTACCTCCAGGTAACGAATCTGGCCCCTAAAAACTGGCGTTTTGCGGTACGGTTTGCCGACCTGTGCACGCGTTGACCAAATGATTTTACCACCACGCCGATAGCTAACTTCGAAACCAGCAATATCTGTAATTACGACGTCTTCCGGCAGATCGTGCAAAACCCATCGGGCACGCTCCAGATTAACCTTAATCTGATCAATTCGCTCCTGAACCGAGACATTCATGGCCGTCAACGTAGCCGAGCCTATCACCCCGTCTGTGGTCAGATTATGGCGTTTCTGGAATCTCTTTACTGCCCCTACAGCATAGGAAAGGGCCCTCCTGGGTAGGAGGGCCCTTTTCGTCTATTGTGTTGATGGTGATTTCTTAAAAAAGTTCTACTTAGCTTGATTCCGGAGTTTAATTGTTAGAAACGAGTGAACAGACGGATGCCCAATATCCATGTGTCATCGGTGCTCCCAATGTTCGGTTCAATAAACTGTGCATCGACGCTGAACTGTAAAGCTGGAGTGATGGCAAAGTTATAATAGGACTCGAACCCCGTTTCGTCGTTCAAAAAATAACGG
>JAOUDB010000583.1 GCA_029859485.1 Desulfuromonadales bacterium
CGTAGCAAAGAGGGTCCGTCCGACCGACAAGACCGCCCCTCCCTCGCGCACTCCCCCTTCGCTGCTCTTGACGACCAACTCAAGCAACCGAAGTAATATTTGAACCAGTGCGCCAGCCCATATTTTTGGGGCTTGTCTTGATCTTGACCTGTGCTATTCATTGACAGTTTTTTTGCCTTGTGCTGACGAACAACAGATCACAGTGAACGATGGCCAAGCATCTGCGAGAGAAAGAGGGAGAAACGCGATGAAAAAGCTTGCTCTGGGCGCCTTTCTGGTCCTTTTGCTCAGTATTGGATTCGGAGTTTACTATTTACTCTCCAACCTCGACAGCATCGTCAAAGCGGCGATCGAAAGTTACGGTTCGGAGGCAACGCAGACGTCTGTACGGGTGGAAAAAGTGCAACTCGAACTGACAGATGGTTCCGGGGCTATCAGCGGGCTAACCGTTGGCAACCCGCAAGGTTTTGCTGCTGCGCAGGCATTTTCCCTCGGCGAGATTGCAACCCAGATTGATCTCAAATCACTCTCTGAGGATGTCACCGTTATTGAACACATCATCATACGGGTTCCGGAGGTCTTTTTCGAACTGAATGAGGCCGGCAATAACAACCTGGAGACGCTTAATAAGAACATTTCATCTGGCGCATCGGCAAAGTCCGGATCTTCTTCCTCCAAAAGCAGTGGTGCTGAACCGAAGTTGATCATCCGCAAGCTGCTCTTTGAAGGCGGCATCATCAACGCCAAGGTTGTTCCTTTGAACAAGGATTACGACCTGAAACTTCCGAAGATTGAGATGACGAATCTCGGTGGGGAAAAGGGTGCTACACCTGGGGAAATTGCGGATCAAGTCCTTAAGGAACTGACAGCCAAGGCTTTGGCCGAGGTCAAGAGAAAGGGCCTCGATCAGTACAAAGAGAAACTCGAGGGTGAAGTCAACCAACGCCTGGATACCGAGAAGGAGAAGCTTGGCGAAAAACTCGGAGGGCAGCTGAAAGGGGTCCTGGATTACTAAGGACATCTATTTATTTAAGGCAATTTTCGGGCGATTCGATCAGCCGCCGCTTGTCCTTGGGGCGTAATTTCTTGATCTCAGCCTCACGACGACTGGCGCTGCTACGGTCGTGCCCCTCCTCCAGGTAAACCAGCCGAAGCGGTGAATGACCACGAAAATACTTGGCCCCTGTGCCGGCGAGGTGCTGGGCAAACCGCCGCTGGACAGCCGTGGTAATCCCGGTGTAGAGAGAATTATCTTTGCAGAGGATGATATAAACCTGCCAGTTCATGTTATGTTCCATCCCTTGTCGCCCATCCGATCAACCCCTTAAGTAGAGCATGCAGGTTAGCATGCAAAAAGGCCCGATGTCATTCTCTTCCCTTGGTCTCTCTGAACTCATTTTGCGCGCCGTTGATGAAAGTGGTTATACGGAACCCACGCCGATCCAGGTCGAGACGATTCCTGTGGTTCTCTCTGGCAAGGATGTCCTGGCCGCAGCACAGACCGGCACCGGCAAAACGGCCGGTTTTTCACTCCCCTTGCTGCAACGCCTGGCCGCAGGCCCCAGGGTCAAAGCAAATCACATCCGCACCCTGGTGTTGACGCCGACCCGTGAGCTTGCGGTGCAGGTTGCCGAAAGTGTTGCCACTTACGGCAAGCATCTACCGCTTAAGTCGGGCGTTGTTTATGGTGGCGTAAAGATCAATCCACAGATGATGAGGCTGCGGAGTGGGATCGATGTCTTGGTGGCGACGCCGGGACGTCTAATGGATCTTTTCCGCCAGAACGCCGTAAAGTTTGCCCAGCTAGAGACCCTGGTTCTCGATGAAGCGGACCGAATGCTCGACATGGGTTTCATCGACGATATCCTTGAAATCATTGCCTTACTACCGAGGAAACGCCAGAACTTACTCTTCTCGGCAACCTTTTCCAACGACATTCGCAAACTCTCTGAACGTCTGCTCAATCATCCGGTACAGATAGAGGTCAGCCCGCGCAACTCAACGGCGGAAAGGGTGAAACAAACCGTCTACGAAGTGGATAAAAGCAGGAAATCGGCCCTGCTCAGCCACTTGATACTCAACAAGAACTGGCAGCTTGTATTGGTTTTCACCCGAACCAAAAATGGCGCTGACCACCTGGCCCAGGAACTGGAGCGTGCCGGCATTTCAACCGTAGTGATCCACGGCGACAAGAAACAAAACCAACGAAGCCGAGCGCTGAAACGCTTCAAAGAGTACAATGTCCGTGTGCTGGTCGCAA
>JAOUDB010000584.1 GCA_029859485.1 Desulfuromonadales bacterium
GCGGACCACAGTCATGACAGTACGCGTAATGCCGACAACAACGACCAGATAAAGCATTTTTGCAGCAAGGACGACTTGGTCCGGTTTTTGCCTTATATCTTCTTTCGGCATTAAATCCTCCCGGCTGAATTTAAGGTCTGATTTCGATTGGCGTTCCGGGATCTACAGCCTCCCACACGTGATCCATATTTGTGTTCGTAAGCGCTATGCAGCCATCGGTCCATGGGAAAAATTGCACGATTGGCGAGGCCCATCCCCATCCATTTGTCTGTCCGTGAATCATGATGTCACCACCGGGGTCAACGCCAAGAAGTCGGGCGACTTCCCTGTCCCTGGCATTTGGGTAGGAAATATGTATCGACTTATGGAATTTGCTGTTCGGGTTTTTGTAGTCAAGTACGTAATGACCCTCCGGTGTTCGTTCATCACCACGCTTCTGCTTGTGACCTTTGGGTTTATCGCCAAAGGTGACGCGAAATGAGGCGATTCTCTCCCCCTGGTTGATTAGATAGAGGCGTTTTTCACTTTTGATAACAAGTACGGCATCCGCCTTTTGCACCCCAGAACTATTCTGCGCTGGCAGAGTAAAAAACAGGGCAATGATAACGAACTTACTGAGTGTTTTAATGCTGAAACAATTTACAAATCTCATTCTTCCTCAAGGACCACGATAACGGGAGTTCCAACAGGTGCCCACTCAAACAATGCTTGAGCATTATCGTCCGTGAGCCCGACACAACCCTCTGATCCAACTGATTCTGTCACATAAGAGTGCAGATAGGAGCGAAGAGTCGACATATGTGTGCCGTGAATCGCCTTGCCGTCTGCGGTAAAGAACATGGTGTATGGCATCTCGGAACCGTATGTCTTGCTTGTGTACTTTTCGTGTTTTCGAAAAATCTTAAAGCTACCAGCGCTTGTTTCCTTCTCCTCGCGACCGGTGACTATATCAAAGCTGTAAACTTCCTCACCATTTTCCAGAGCCACCAACACCTGTTCGTCAACGAAAACGCGTATTTCTTTTTTCGTTCCGGCCTCGCCGTGTATGATCGTGAAGAGGAACACCAAAATCAAGGCGAGCCAAGATATCCTGCCGATATTACGAACCCTATTGTGGCCGAAATGCACCATCACGTGTACTCTCTTGGCAGCCTTGTTGGCTATGGCAAGCATCTTCGCGTTGATCACGGCAAGGACGAATTTGGCAAGGGCCGTAAACACATCAACGGGATTGAAGTTTTTTGGGGCATGCAAAAACACGCTTAGTTCGGTTCCGTGGCATTGCACCCAGTACCTTCAACTTGCATATCAAAAATGTGAGCTTAGATTCAATCATAGAGGTCTGAATCTCAGTCGTTATCCTTAAGATTTTACGAAATCAACCTCTAAACTAGGCATGACCCTTTAGAATTACAACATAACAGGGGTCATGGCTTTCGCAAGAGAGCAGCAATCAATTGTTTTGAGTGTGTGATGAGTTGGCCAGACTGTAACCAATGGAGAACGGACTGGACCTTTTGCTGAAAGGTAGCCTTAGGATCTGTTAGCATCCTGTGTTGGTTTTATAGGTCACTGGCTGCTGCAGGGAGTCAACTTTTGTCTTACCGCTTGGATATATCTTTAATAAACAAAGTGAGAAAAGAAAGGAGATCCCATGAAAAAGTTATTCGGAAGTATGCTGGTGACAGTGTTTTTGTTTGTAGCTTCCACGGTCGGGGCCGCAATGGTAGATTTTCATTATGAGGCGCTCAATGTCCTTGACACTGAGTTCGGTGCTTTCGAAGGGGACCTTGGCACCTTTTCAATTGATTTCACACTGGATAGTGCCTCACTGAACCCCCCTGCTTCCGGTAGCCAGAGACTAGATGCCCCAGCAATGCTGTATTTCGATGATGGCGTGGATACTGATCTGTCAACAGCATTTGACGGATTTTTTACCGCTAATGAAAACATTGCCACACGAGATATCGCTTCCTGGAGTGGTAATCCAGTTTCCCTTGATGGATATGCTAGACAAATTATTTGGACGGGATATTTTCCTGAGAACTTCTATAGTTTCGATGGGTTCGCAGATGGCTCGATAGATACTATCGGCAGGGATGTGAGGGTCGGAATTGCCGGACAGAGCGGCACCTACAATTACTATGCTATGACCGGTACAGCCTCCGTCGCCCCTGTCCCTGAGCCTTCCACCTTACTCCTCCTCAGTGGCGGTCTGGCAGGTCTGGCTTTTTATGCTCGCCGCAGAAGAAAAGAAT
>JAOUDB010000585.1 GCA_029859485.1 Desulfuromonadales bacterium
ATACCGGGAAACCTGTTTCATTGTAGTTCTCCTTATACGTTTTAGAGTGCCCACTTCATCCGCTTGATCTAAAGACAGATCATTAATTTGAAATTATTATAAAGTATAGATTAGCTGAATAAAGCCAATAGTCAACCAGTCGAAGGCACTTAAATTACAAGAGAAAAAGAGTTGTGACAAATACTCAACGATGCAGACCAAAATAATTAAATAATGGTAGCACAAAGCAAACACATTTATGTCTGGAGGAAACTTCAAGTAGGGAAACAAAAAAAGCCCGGCTATGCCGGGCTTTTTTTGTTATTTGAAGCATACTTAGAGATATTTATTTGGGTTAACAGGAACACCGTTCAGACGAATCTCGTAGTGAACATGGGAACCTGTCGAGCGCCCGGTATTCCCCACAGACGCGATACGATCACCTCTTCTGACCCGTTGACCGACCTTGACGTGAAATTTTGAATTGTGCGTATAAAGTGTTCGGTAACCGTAGCCGTGATCAAGGGTTACCATTTTGCCATAGCCCGCCTCGGTTTTGATGCTGCTGACAATGCCATCAGCCGTTGCAACAACGGGGCTTCCCATTCTCGAAGCGATATCAAGGCCTTCGTGCATCTTGCGTCTGCCATTAAAAGGGTCTCGACGAAAGCCAAAACTTGAAGTCAACCAACCCTTGACAGGCCAACCCTGAGGCTTGGCAGCAAGCAATGATCGTTGGTCATTAAGAATACCCTGAATCTCTTCCTGGCTTTCACGACGCAGATCAATCTGGCGTCTCACTTCGTCAATGCGTCGTTGGATTTCACTGAACTCTCGATTGACATCGTCTTCACGAGCAGGACCGCCGACACCGGCAATACTGTCACCTTTCGGAGCCGAAAGCTTGGCCATGACACGGACCTTGGCATCATTTTGTGCCAAAACGACCATCTCCTGGCGCAGGTCTTCGAGCTTAACCACCAAGCGATTCAACTCTTCGCGCTGTGACAGGTTTTCAACCTGCAGGCGATGCAGCTCATTACGATCCAGATTGGTCATTGCATAATCGACAACCAGTCCGGTAAGACCCAAAGCCAGAACGACTGATAAAGCCAGAACCCCTTTTAGAACAGAGCTCCTCACCGCAAAGCGACGAACCTGATGGGACCCTTCCGGGATGATCATTACGGTAAAACGTTTTGCTGGCAAATCCTTAAACCTCCTGAAAAACCTGTTTTTACAGGATTTCAACGCTAATTAATAAAGGATTATCAAGTCCACTGTCAAGATTAAAGACTCAACAAACGGTATTATCAAACACTTAAACCAACACACAGAAAATAAACACTCCATCTAAAGAGAGATACTCAGTGCAATCTCATCACAGTCCGGAAACTTCACACACTTGATGCAATCACTCCAGATCTTTTGTGGCAGTTCCGATTTCTCAATCACTTCAAAACCAAGCTTTTCAAAGAAGCTCTGCTGGTAAGTTAAAGCAAAAACTCTGCCAATACCAAGCCGACGCGCCTCCGAAAGACAGGCCTCAACCAGATGACTGCCAATTCCTCGTCCTGCAACATCTTCATGAACAACCAGAGAGCGCACCTCGGCAAGATCTTCCCAACAGATATTCAGAGCAGCAACACCGACAACCCGGTCCTCTTCGACAAAGACATAAAAATCTCTGATCGACTCAAATATGTCCATCAGTGAACGAGAGAGCACCAGACCATCCTTGACGTAAACCATCAACAGCTGGTGTATTTGACGGGCATCCTGAAGAATCGCTTTTCTAATCATGAGTATTCCTGACAACAAAGGGTGTTTAAATTTCTCAGGAAGCCGACGACGCAGCAATCAGTTCTTTCGCGTGCAGCAAGGTCTGTTCTGTTACCGTCGCCCCACCGAGCATCCTGGCCATCTCCTGAGCCCTCTCGTCATCCCCCAGATGCTCCATCGTAGTCAGAGTGCGACCGTCAAGCTCACATTTAACAACGCGATGGTGATGGTCGGCAAAGGCTGCCACCTGCGGCAAATGTGTCACACAAAGAATTTGTGAGGTCCGACTCACGACTTGCAACTTACGGCCGACCGCGGTGGCTGCAGCACCACCGATACCGGCGTCCACTTCGTCAAAGATAACCGTTGGCACCCTGTCCGCTTCCGGCGCGAGTCGCTTAAGAGCCAGCATCATCCTGGAGAGTTCACCACCGGAAGCGACCTTGGCCAACGGCATCAGTGGCTCCCCCGGGTTCGAACTGACCATAAATTC
>JAOUDB010000109.1 GCA_029859485.1 Desulfuromonadales bacterium
AGGAAGCCAAGGGAGCTCAGGTCCTTGATGTCTGCGCTGCTTATGTCGGCCGCGATGAACTTGCCGATCTGACCCACCTGGTCAAGCTGCACGCCGAGTCGTTGAAGATCCCGATCATGATCGATTCGACCAACTCCGATTGCATTGAAGCCTGCCTGAAAATCTATCCGGGGCGCTGTATTATCAATTCGATCAACCTCGAAGATGGCGGCAAGACTCTTGATAAGGTTTGCCGACTGGCGAAGAAGTATGGCGCCGCGGTTGTTGCTTTGACCATCAACGAGCAGGGCATGGCGATGACGGCCGATGAAAAGGTCGCGACAGCCAGGCAGATTTACGAACGGGCTGTTGGCAAGCACGGTTTAAGGCCTCAAGATATTCTCTTTGATCCGCTCACTTTTACCATCGGGGCCGGTGATGAAAACCTTCTAGACGCAGCGATCCAGACTCTGGATGGCATCCGACGGATCAAGGAAGAGCTGCCGGGTGTCTATACGCTACTCGGTTTGAGCAACATCTCTTTCGGCCTACCGCCGGCAGCACGCAAAATCCTCAATTCGGTTTTCATGCACGAGGCGATAGAACAGGGACTCGATGCCGCGATCATCGATGCCGGAAAAATCCTGCCCTTGGCGCAGGTCAGCGAAGAAGATCGCATCTTCTGTCGTGACTTGATTTACAATCGTGGTCAGGATGAAGAGGTGTCGCCGCTAATGCGCTTCATCGAGCACTTCTCGGAGCGGGTTGAGGGTGACGATGAGGAGGATTCAGATAATCAACGCCCTGAAGAGGCCTTGCACCAGAAGATAGTGCGGGGAGAAAAGGACGGTATCGAGGACATCCTCTCCGTCCTGCTCGATCGTTATCCGCCCCTTGAAATCGTCAACCTGATCCTGGTTCCGGCCATGCGCCACGTCGGCGAGCTGTTCGGCAAGGGCGAGCTGCTACTGCCCTTCGTGCTGCAGTCGGCCGAGGCGATGAAGAAGAGCGTCGCCTGGCTGGAACCGCACATGGAGAAGCTTGACCAGGAAGAGGGGACCAAGATCCTTTTGGCTACGGTGCAGGGTGATGTCCACGATATAGGCAAGAACCTGGTTGATATCCTTCTCTCCAACAATGGTTACAAGGTTTTCAATATTGGCATCAAGGTCCCGGCGGAAACGATTATCGCCAAAGCCCGTGAACTGAACGTCGATATGATCGGTCTGAGCGGTTTGCTGGTGAAGTCGGCGATCGTCATGCAGGAGAGTTTGCCGCAATATCGAGAGGCAGGCCTTGACGTGCCGATCCTGCTCGGTGGCGCAGCACTGACCAGTGATTTTGTGGCCACCTCCTGTGTGCCGAATTACGATGCACCGGTGGTTTACTGCTCCGATGCTTTTGCTGGTCTTAAAGCTTTGAAAGATTTCGAGACCGGTCAGTTAACTGCTACCGTCGCTGCGCCGAAGAATGGCAAGCCGCGCATGAAACCGGGTGTGAAAGACGTCAATATCGATCGAAGTCAGCCGGTGCCGGAGCCACCTTTTTATGGCTTGCGTCACGTCGTCGGCATCGACCCGGCCAAGCTCTTTCCTTATGTCAACGAACAGGCTCTCTTCCGGGGTCGCTGGGGGTACCGGCGCACCTCCAGTTCCAGTGCTGAAGAGTACGCTGAGTTGACGCGAAGTAAAGTCGTTCCACTCTACGAAAGTCTCAAAGCGCGCTGCCTGGAAGAAGGCTTGTTGCACCCGAAGGCTGCTTATGGCTACTTCCGTTGCTACAGTGAAGGTGATAAGGTTCTCGTGGAAACCGGTGAGGATGTCATGGCGTTCGAGTTCCCGCGCCAGCAGTCGCCGCCGCATCTCTGTATTGCTGATTACTACCGCACCCGCGAAGAGGGAGGTGATGTGGCAGCATTCTTCGTGGTCACCATCGGCGATCGGATCGCTGAAGAGACCAAGCGTTTGTTTGAGGCTGATGCCTATCACGATTACCTCATGTTGCATGGCTTTAGCGTCGAGGTGACCGACGCCCTGGCGGAATACTGGCATGAAGAGATGCGCCGCGAACTCGGCATCAACAGGGCAAAGCCAGACGATATGACCGGCTACGTGACTCAAGGCTACCAGGGTTCGCGCTACGGCTTCGGTTATCCAGCCTGCCCCGACCTTGACGCCCACGAGATGTTGTTCAAGATTCTCGAACCGGAGAAGATCGGTATTACCTTGACCGAGACGATGGAGATGGTCCCCGAGGTCAGTACTTCGGCGATTATTGCTCACCATCCGCAGGCGAAGTATTTTGCGGTTTAGGACTTGGAGTTTTTGAGCTGAAAGCTTTTTACCACCTGCTCGCTTTGCTCACTCGAGACACCGATGACATGGAGAAAACCTTCAGGGGTTTTGGTTTGCCCTGAGTTCTCTGGGCCTCTGTGGTAAAAGCTTTTAAAGCTTAGATGTAAGTTTAACTCTTTAGAGGGTTGTTTCGAATTATAACTTGATATGGGTTTTGTTAAAGGAGGATGACATGCGTTACATCTGCGCAAACTGTGGTTACACCTACGATCCCGACCAGGGCGATCCGATGAACGATATCCCGCCGGGAACGGCTTTTGCCGACCTGCCGGAGAACTGGGTCTGTCCTTTGTGTTATGCGACGATGGATAGCTTTGATCCGCTTGATTGATTGAAAAGGTTAAAGTCAAAAGCATAATAGAAGGCAGATAAACTCAGATAAATGCGGATTTAAAAACCAGCGCTTCGGCTTTGAAGCTAAATCTGAGTCCATCAGACTTTATCTGCGTTCAGACCAAGCTTTAAATAAGCCCTTCCAGATACTTAACCAGATCAACCCGGATCGGCATGAAGTAGATGCTTGAATCGGTGCTCTTGCAGAAGGCCAATGCTCGCTTGGCAAAGTTGCGGTTCCACTCCAGCGTCGGCTCAAAGTCAGGTGGGAAGATGGCGTTGTTGAGGTTGTCCCAGTAATCCTTGCTGCGCACACTCATGACCGGGCTGATTCCCCAATAGGTTTCTACTCCCGATAGCAGGTCGTGGTAGATCTCCATCAAGCGCAAGTCGAAGAAGGGTTGAGTGAAAAAGCCTTCGGCTCCGGCGTCGAGCTTGCGTTTTACGTAATCAAGTTCGGTCTTGATCCCTGACCTGTAGGGGTCGATGCCAGCATAGACTTTCAGCTCGGGCATCTGTGCTTTGAGCGCACGGATCAATTCGACGGACGTGGTTCGAAAGACCCGGCGCGACATGTCCTGCGGTTGGTCTCCGGCGATTACGAGAACACTGTCGATGCCATTCGTCCTGAATTTCTCCACCAGGGGAAACGGTATGCTTAAGTCGAAATCGATGGCACGCAGGTGAGGGATGGTGTGCGCAAAAAACTCTTTGGCCTGGATGCAGGCATCCCAGCTTCTTAAGGGAAATTTCAGCAGATCAGGAATGTTGATGATATTGATGTTCGGTAAATTTTTCTGCACCAACTGCATTTCCTGCTTTAACGTTTCGTGGTCACGCGGTACCAGTTCTATGGATATTTTTTGCAAAGGGCTGTCCTCTTTAAATATTAGTTAGATATGAAATACGAGTATTATTGTAACCATGCTTTGTTAAATTACACAATAAAAGCTTACAGGCTTCCCTGAAGCGTCGAATTGTTTATAATAGTTTCCACAGTAAAAATATTATGAAAATTCTTTTGGGAGATCAATAATGTCCAGTTCTTTCGGTACTTTGTTTCGTGTTAGCACTTTTGGTGAGTCTCACGGTGTCGGCGTCGGCGCGATCGTTGATGGCTGCCCTGCTAGCCTTGAGCTGTCTGAAGCTGATATTCAGCCGCAACTTGATCGTCGGCGTCCCGGGCAGAGTGATCTCACCACACCCAGGGAGGAAGCTGACCAGGTGACCATTCTTTCCGGGGTTGAAAATGGCCAAACGCTCGGAACCTCGATCGGTTTGCTGGTGCGTAACAAGGATCAGCGTCCTGGCGATTATGGTGAGATGGATGCTGTGCCTCGCCCTTCCCACGCAGACTTTACCTACCAGGCCAAGTACGGCACCCGCGCCAGTAGCGGGGGTGGCCGTTCAAGTGCCCGCGAGACGATTGGCCGTGTCGCCTCCGGAGCGATTGCCGAAAAGATCTTACGTGAAGAATATGGTATAGAGATAGTCGCCTGGGTTAGCGCCGTGGGAGAAGAGCAAGCCGGTGAGGTCGATCCTTTAACGATTAACCGCGAGCAGGTCGATCGCAACCTAATACGTTGTCCCGATACCCCTGCCGCAGAACGAATGGAAAACAAGGTGCGGGAGATTCGTGATGCCAAGGATTCGATCGGCGGCGTGGTCAGTTGTGTCTGTCGCAACGTTCCCGCTGGCTGGGGAGAGCCGGTCTTTGACAAACTGGATGCTATGCTCGCCCACGCCATGCTGTCGCTTCCTGCTACCAAAGGTTTTGAGGTCGGTTCCGGTTTTGCCGGCACTTGCCTGCGCGGCTCGCAGCACAACGATCCTTTTGTAAAGAAGGGAAATCGCTTAGGCACTGTTACCAATAACGCCGGTGGTATGTTGGGCGGAATCTCCAGCGGTGAGCCAGTGCTTTTTCGGGTGGCTTTCAAACCGGTCGCAACGATCGGAGTGTCCCAGCAAACAGCTGATTTTGATGGCAATCCGGTAACATTGGAAGCCAAGGGTCGACATGACCCCTGCGTTGTGCCACGTGCCGTGCCGATTGTCGAATCGATGGCGGCCCTGGTTCTTCTGGACCTTGGTATGAGGCAAAAAATGAGAACTGCGTAGCACTCGCGGTCACTCACACCAAAATTGTTTTTGTTGTCTGTGAAATAAGGTTGTTTTTCGTCAGTTTGCAGGGCTGAGCCAAAGAATGTGAGATTACAAAAAGGGTTCCAATCTAAATCGTAGTCACTTTTTAGTCACGGCCCAAATTTATCTTAGCCCCTTGAGTGGCGATTTAAAATCCCTCTCAATGTGCAACTCCTTGAGCCTCTCAGATTGGTGGTCACTTTTCCCAGCCTAGCTCAAGCTCTTTAATACACAAAACTATGGCCACCAGGGTTTGATCCTTGGTGGCCTTTCCTGTTGAACCTCAGATGTGCTTTTGTGCTATAGTGGATATACCTCAATAGGAAAAGAGGTCTCAAAGGAAAAGGAGGAAGATCTTATGCCAGTCTCTGATCCGCCTGACCGCTTAGGGAAAACCACATCAAACTGAAAAACAGAAATATTTGGATTGCTGAGGTCTCGTGATCCATCAAAGGTTCCCTCGACGGGAACTCTCGCAGAAAGAAAGTAAACATAAAACGCCCCAGGAAACTCTGGGGCGTTTTTCTATATGTCAGGGTTCGCAAAAAATTCACTTCGTGGCAATTTAGCCCGTTGATTCAAGACAGGAGGATCTGCAAGACAAGGAGCGGCGTCGGGAAGGCCGCTCCTTGTAAGCACTGGTCGGGAGGACTGGGTTAAACCCAGCGACACCCTGCACTCTACTCCTTAGTAGTGAGATCCAGAAGTTCCGCCCAAGCTGATGCTGCCAGAGCCTCGGTCAGAGTCTCAATAATTGCCGACTGTGCGTGAACTGCATCTATAATCGCTCTCACCGGCTGAAGTCTCTCTGATAAGGTCGTATCCAGATTAATTGCCTTCATGTTCCAGCCCAGAAATAACCTTTGTAAATCTCCGATTTGGATTCCAAGAGTGATTATCTTTTCATGACGGGGATCCTTCAGAATAGTTGTAAAAAGCCTGTCAATATTCTCTTCCGGGCCCTCTATGATCTGAAAAAACACCCCTCCTCTTGCCATCAAGACCCCGGTTATGTCATTTTCCGCATTTTTCTTTGCTGCCTGCCTTGCCAGTTCCTCAATTTCGTCGTCAGACATATCCTGTACAAAACTGCTTATATAATTAATTCGCTTAAGCATTTGTTTCTCCTTAGGGTAGGTATTAACGAATCAACCTCAGCCAGACCGACTCGATCCGGTTACGTGTTGCGAAGTAAGTGCCTGATACATTTGAGATTCTTACGGGAACAACTTTCTGTTTGTGTAGCCATGGTGCAATGGCATAAAGAATATTGTAGAGTAAAAACCTCATAGACACTCTTGAGGTTATTTAAACACCCCCAATTGGAAAAGCAAGGGCAAGGGTGTGAATTCAGGTGAAGCTGTCCCCTCCATCAACAACTCAGAAGCGGACGCTCCTTAAAGGACCTGCCTCGGAACCAACACCCCTCAACGAAACTTACCAACGGCACATTCCCCGAACACTCAAATTGTCACTTTGAAGGAAACTCCGGCCCGGAATGGAACCAATGGGCAAAAATGAAGAGCGCCCCCGGGAAGGTCGCTCCTTGTAACTATTTGTCGAAGTGAGGAGATTCAAAATCAGCGACTACTTTACGTTCATTCACAAATGTCACGACTTCTGAGCCAAAAACGGGCGTGTTGTTGAGAGACATTTAAGGCGACAAAATGATGGCCACCTAGCTCTACTTCGAGTGGCCATTTTCTATTTGTCAGGTAAACTGAAACTCATGGTTCTGTGTAATGCTTTTGTAAGGGTTGGATAAAATGATTGAAGTTTTGGGAAAAATTGTATGCTTTGTGACAGTTTCAGTAAGTTTTATTTACGGAACACTACTTGGCCTTTTTAGTGGTGAAAAGTTTTATTACAAAAGAAAATATAAAATAGATAGCCAAATACTGAGAGGATCTTATCCTCTATGTCTTGCAATGTTTTGCTTTGGTTTTGTGATATTATACAGTCACTTTTTTGAAGATCATGTCACGATTTTTATAGCTGCTCTTGCTAATGCTTTAGTTCTCTCACAAATTGTAGTTTTCTATTCAGTGACTAGATCAAGAAACAGAGAAATGTAGGTTCATCCTTGAAAAACAAATGGTTCCCCTGGTATGGTCGGGCCCTTCTTCTTTCTCATAAATCGTCACTGAAGAGACGAAAACAGGCCTGTCTTAGATAAAGATATTTAAGGCAAACCTTAATCAACAAGTGATAGCTCCCTGGATCGATACTGGGTGGCTATTTTTTTTGATATATCGTCCGGTGTCAAAAATGGGGCTTTGTTATTCGTCAATCCACCCATAATTTAACACCAAAAAACTTTTTTCAGTGTGAAAGACTGCTTCTGGAAGGTTGCATCCTTTTGGCTCGTCCTATGCGAATCATATTTATGTTCATAAGAAAACCTCTTTACCCTTACCCCACAATCAGGAGGCTGCTTGTGGTGTCTTTTTTCTTGTTAGTCACGACTGACAGGAAAGCCTTATCGCTACTGCAGTCATTTACCCTTAATCCCTTCGCAACTCGTCTTCAAATGACCTAAGGGTTTTTAGGATGCCCCTCCAAAAGCAAGCCGATAGACTTTCTCTCTCTTTGAACCGTCCGGAACTAACACAAGAGAGATTTGTACTCACACGCATTAATGAAACCCATCCGTAATTTTTTGAAGAAGGTTTTTTACTCCTGAGGGGGTAGGCTCAAGCAAACTAAAGCTTGGCAATATTGGGGGTAAAAGACTGATTTCTTGAGCTGCCGATTGTAAAATTCATCGCATATGTTTCA
>JAOUDB010000110.1 GCA_029859485.1 Desulfuromonadales bacterium
AAACAATTATCAAACCGAATCTATTAAGGAGGATTCTTATCATGAGTAAAGTTATTGGTATCGACCTGGGAACAACAAATTCCTGTGTCTCCGTTATGGAAGGTGGCGAGCCTGTGGTTATCGCCAACGCTGAAGGAACTCGCACGACCCCCTCGATGGTAGCTTTTTCCGAGAGCGGTGAGCGGCTTGTTGGACAGCAGGCAAAGCGCCAGGCTGTCACCAACCCGGAAAACACTCTCTTCGCCATCAAGCGCCTGATCGGCCGCAAATTTGATTCGGATGCGGTTAGAAAAGACATTGAAATCAGTCCTTTCAAGATTATTAAAGCTGACAACGGCGACGCCTGGGTTGAAGTGCGCGGCAAGCAGTACAGCGCTCCTGAAATCTCAGCCATGATCCTGCAGAAGATGAAGCAAACTGCCGAAGACTACCTGGGTGAGACGGTCACCGATGCAGTCGTCACCGTACCGGCCTACTTTAACGACTCCCAGCGGCAGGCCACCAAGGACGCCGGCAAAATTTCCGGTCTGAACGTTTTGCGTATCATCAACGAGCCCACCGCTGCGGCTCTGGCTTACGGCCTCGACAAGAAGGAAGAAGAGAAGATTGCCGTATTCGACCTCGGTGGCGGCACCTTCGATATCTCCATCCTCGAACTCGGCGACGGCGTTTTTGAAGTTAAATCGACCAACGGCGACACCTTCCTCGGTGGTGAGGACTTCGACCAGTTGATCATCGACTACGTCGCAGATGAATTCAAAAAAGATCAGGGCATCGACCTGCGCGGCGACAAGATGGCTTTGCAGCGTCTCAAGGAAGGTTCCGAAAAGGCCAAGTGTGAGCTCTCCTCTTCCATGGAGACTGACATCAACCTGCCCTTTATCACAGCAGACGCTTCTGGTCCCAAGCACCTCAACATCAAGTTGACCCGTGCCAAGCTCGAAAGCATCTGCAGCTCCCTGCTCAACAAGTTAACCGGCCCCTGTAAAACCGCGATCAAGGACGCTGGCCTCTCTGCTTCCGATATTGACGACGTCATCCTGGTCGGCGGCATGACCCGTATGCCAGCCGTACAAGCGAAGGTTAAGGAAATCTTCGGCAAGGAGCCTAACAAGGGTGTCAACCCTGATGAAGTCGTTGCCATCGGCGCCGCAATTCAGGGCGGTGTTCTCAAGGGCGACGTCAAAGACGTTCTGCTCCTCGACGTTACTCCGCTTTCACTCGGTATCGAGACTCTCGGCAGCGTCATGACCAAGCTGATCGATAAGAACACCACGATCCCCTGCAAGAAAAGCCAGGTTTTCTCCACGGCTGCTGACAACCAGCCGGCAGTTTCCGTACATGTTCTGCAGGGCGAGCGTGAGATGGCCAACGACAACAAGACGATCGGTCGTTTTGAGTTGACCGACATTCCACCGGCACCTCGCGGCGTACCTCAGGTTGAAGTCACCTTCGACATTGATGCCAACGGCATCCTCAACGTTGGCGCCAAAGACCTCGGCACCGGCAAAGAGCAGTCGATCGTCATCACCGCCTCATCTGGCCTTTCCGATGATGAGATCGAAAAGATGGTCAAGGACGCTGAGCTGCACGCTTCTGAAGACCAGCAGAAACGTGCAATGATCGAAGCCCGCAACCAAGCTGACGGTCTCGTCTACACCACGGACAAAGCCCTTAAAGAGCATGGCGACAAGGTTGACGAAGAGACCAAAAAGGGTATTGAAACTGCCCTCGAGGAGCTCAAGACCGCCATGGAAGGTGAAGATTCTGAAGCGATCAAAAGCAAAACCGAAGCTTTGGCAACAGCCTCGCAGAAGCTGGGCGAGGTCATGTACAAGCAGGCCCAGAGTGAAGCGGAAGCCGGCGACGCAAGTGCTGAAAGCGACGAGCAGCAGGACGATGTAGTCGACGCAGAGTTCGAAGAAGTCGACGACGAAAAGAAAGAATAAACCAGCAACAGGAACAGATCAGGCCAGAGCCTCGGGTGAGCAATATATGCTCTCCTTGAGCCTCTGGCCTTTCCCTGTTTTACCAGTGGACAGGTCGGGTTCGCTTTCGCCGCAAGGATACTATTTTGGCCAAACGTGATTATTACGAAATACTTAAAGTTAACCAGAACGCCAGTGACACCGAGATCAAAAAAGCTTATCGCAAGCTGGCCCTGAAATGTCATCCCGACAAAAATCCCGGCGATAAAGAGGCGGAAGAACGCTTCAAGGAACTTTCCGAAGCCTATGCGGTTCTCTCTGACGGACAGAAGCGCGCCCTTTACGATCAATACGGCCATGCCGGAGTTGACCAGCAAAGCGGAGGCTTTTCCTCCGGAGGCTTCGGCGGGGCCCCTTTCGAAGACATCTTTGGCGACATCTTCGGTGACATCTTCGGTGGTGGTGGAGGCGGTAGTCGTCGCGGCGGCGGCAGGCGTGGGGATGACCTGCGTTACAATTTGACGATCAACTTTGAAGAGGCCGCTTTTGGACTCGAAACTAAAATCCAGGTGCCGCGGCATCAACCGTGTGAGACCTGCGATGGCTCGGGTGCCAAGCCAGGCACCAGCGCCGAAACCTGCAGAACCTGCTCCGGCAACGGACAGGTGCGCTTCCAGCAGGGCTTCTTTTCTCTGACCCGCACCTGCCCCGACTGCAACGGCGAGGGCAAAAGAATCTCCGAACCCTGTAAAGACTGCCGTGGCACAGGTTTAACCCGCGGACAAAAGACACTTTCCCTGAAAATCCCACCCGGTGTAGAATCGGGCATTCGTCTCAAGATGAATGGTGAGGGTGAACCTGGGGCCAAGGGTGGCCCAGCCGGCGATCTTTATGTCGTCATTACGGTTAAGGACCACCCGATCTTCCATCGGGAAGGCAACGACCTGATTTGCGAGATTCCGATTTCCTTTCCACAGGCCGCACTCGGCTGTGAACTGCAGGCGCCAACGTTGGAGGGTAAGGTCAAACTCAAGGTTCCGGCCGGCACCCAGAGCGGCAAAATTTTTAAATTGGCTGGCAAGGGGATACCGGTTCTGCAGGGCTATGGCCGTGGTGATGAGCTCGTCATCGTACGAGTAGAGACACCCACCAGCCTGACTTCTCGCCAAAAGGAACTGCTCAGCGAATTTGCCAGGGAAGCCGGTGAAGACATTCATCCTATGGGGAAAAGCTTTTTCGACAAGGTTAAGGAGTTGTTCGACTAATGCGCCTTAAGATCATCAGCCTTTTTATGCTTGCGTTCTTGTCTGTCAATGTATCGAATACGCTGGCACAACAATCCCTTGAAGAGACTGCCACGCGGGCAGAGATCTCCATGCAAAGGGCTGTGGATCATTACCAGGCCGGCCTGCTCAATGAAGCCGCCGGACTGCTACGTGGTTTCGTGGTCAGCCACCCCGATTCCAGTTTGATTGATCAGGCCTACTATTATCTGGCCAGCATCCATAATGAACAAGGAGACCCCGCTACAGCGATCGGCTATCTTGACAAGATATCAGCAGAGAGCCAAAGCCCCTCTACCATCCTGTTACAGAGCGAACTGCTCCTGCAAATGGGCGATGCAACGGGCGCAGTGGATCAGCTCCTGCAACTGGAAACGCAGAAGCTGGATTTGCCTGAACGTCAAGCGCGCTACCTGAGCCTAGCTGAAGGGCTTGCCATTCTGGAAGAGCCTCAAAAAGCACTTTACTTCTATCAACAGGCCCTGGTGGTTGAAGGTGCCGAGACACCCCGCGACGTTCTGGCTCGTATCTACACCCTGCTGAGTGCGCGCTTCAACGAAGCTGACCTGGCCGAAGCCGCCTTCATGTATCACAACAAACCCGTTGCTTACCTGGCTATGTTGCAGCTTGGCTGGAGAGCTCTCTCAGCCGGCCAGAAAGAACTGGCGCAGGAGTGGGTTTCTGCCGCAATGATGGCACCAGCCGGCTTCGCCTATCACGAAGAAGCCCTGGCCTTGCAATCGCAGCTCTCCGACCCAACCCAATTTCAACGTGCTATAGGTGTCCTGCTCCCCCTGAGCGGACGCTACACTGCATTCGGCAAACGTGTTCAACGCGGCATGGAGTTGGCCCTGGAAACTTTCCGTCCACAGATTCCGGTGCGCTTTATTTTCCGTGACACGACGGGTGATGAAACGGTTGCCGCGCAACAGGTCGCAGAACTGGCCATCAGTGACCGTGTTCTGGGCATTGCCGGGCCACTGGTCGGTAATGCAGCCCAGGGAGCCACAAGAAGGGCTCACCAGGAGCGGACCCCCCTCCTGACCATGTCGCAAAAAGAAGGTCTGGCCGCCTCCAGTCTTTACACCTTTCGCAACTCACTGACACCGCAACTACAGGTCCGTGCGCTGCTTGATTACGCCATGGGAGAACGTAACTTCTATCAATTCGGCATTATGAGTCCACAAACCCGGCAGGGCGAGCAGCTTGCCGAACTTTTCCGTGCAGAGGTGTTACGTCGCGGAGGAGAAGTCATTGCAGAAGAGAGCTACCTCACCGACCAGACCGACTTCCGGTATCAGGTCAGGTCTCTGCGTGGACTCGACCCAAACGCTCCGGATGAAGAAGAGCCACCAACAGATCCAAACCACCCTGACTTCGTCGGAAAAGAAGAGGAGCCTCCGCCCTTTGAAGCCCTCTTTGTTCCTGACTACGCGGACCGCATCAGCCTGATCGCACCACAATTGGCTTTTTATGGTCTAGAGGACATCCAACTACTCGGCACCAACGGCTGGAACGACGCTGAACTCCCTAAACTGGCCCGCCAGTTTGTCGAAGGCGCGGTCTTTACCGATGGTTTTTTCCGCCACAGCAGCTATCCCTTCATCCAGGAATTTGTCGAGCTTTACTTTAATCGTTACCAAGAAGAACCGACGATCCTGGAAGCACAGGGTTATGACACCGCCGGGATTCTGCTGACCCTGCTCGACAATCCGCAACTGCAAAGTCGCGAGGATCTGCGCCGTGCCCTGGCGCAGCTGCAGAATTACCCGGGAGTCACCGGGGCAACCCGCTTTGACTTTATTGGCGAAGCTGACAAGGTCCTCTTCCTGCTGCAGGTGCAAAACGGCACGATTGTTCAAATCAATTAGTACAAACCTTCCAGACTGAAGAAGACAGCCCCGTGAGTTTTTCTCACGGGGCTGTCTTCTTATGAACACCTTTGATTTTTAACCAGAAAGTGCGCTATGCTTCGCAGGTTTCCTCTACCCATTCAAATAGTGGCTATAATTAATGAGATGGCATAATAAAACCCTTCCGTCGATGCTCCTATCTTGTCTTTTTCTGCTAATACTGGCCCAGCCAGCTTGCGCCCGCGCCTTGCTTGGTGTCAGCCTCTCGCAAGAAAGTAGACAAAAATCTGCGAATCACCCCGATTTAGACAAACAGCTCGACCGTGCTTTTGGTGAGAAGGTTGTGGTGCACAATTATAGCGACCAGACAACCTTGCTCAGCATGCTGATGCAATTCAACAAATTGGACGCAGCCCTGATCTCGCAGGAAACATACAACCAGCAACCCAAGGGAAAGCTCATCGCACTTGCAACACTGCAAATATCAAACGAATCAGAACAAGCAAAGATGGTCTTGGCGGCACGAGAAAACTTGGCCAGCGGATTGAGATGAAGAGCTCGTTCAGGGGTATCAGGAGCGCCTTCTGAGCACGGATGGACTCGATCTACTTGAACAATACGCAACACGGTTTCGAGTTGATTAACATCCCTACAGGATCGATGACACTCTAGAGTACGACAAATTATACCAATGCAGAGGACTTGCTCTACAATCAGGGGAACATCGGGGGAACTTCCGAGCGGCTGAACTCAACAGGAGCAATAAATATTGTTCCACTTACTTGAACATCTCCTAGAATAGAGATTTTATGCGCTTCAATCCTACATATTTGTGCACACTCCTGATCACTTTCCTCTGCTCCTGCGCGACACTTGATGAGCAACCTGCTATTCCTAATTTAGGCACTGCAGAAGACCAGACAGGCATCGCCGGTCAGGTCACTGACAACACCAACTCATCCGCAACCGGAGCCTACGTATACGCCTACCGAAACATGCGCAGCAGCCTGCGAGGCCCAGCCGATTTTGAGGCGCAGGTCGACAAAGGTGGTCACTATTTTATGGACCTTGTCGAAGGGGATTACTATTTGGTCGCGCGTATGCGTCAGTCTGGAGCAGACGCAGGGCCACCCAAGCCAGGTGATGCCTGGGCGCTGCCTGCAAGAAACCCGGTCACAGTCTATCCGGCCGAAGTCACAGTTGTTAATTTCAAGCTCCAGGGGGTCGCTCAACCAATGTTGATGCGTGAAGGCACCCTGACCAGCGGCGAAACCGGCTTTAGCGGCCTGCTCGTCGACTCTGATAATAAGCCATTACCCGGTGCCTTTGTCATCGCATACCCGGACAGCGCCTTCCAACACATGCCTGAGGCAACCTCACCTTCCGTCGGTGATGACGGCCGGTTTCAACTCTATGTCGAACGTCCCGGTCAGTGGTGTCTGGCTGCCCGAACCCGGACTCGCGGCCAACCGATCGCGGGCGAGCCCTATGGTAAATTGGGGCGACATGAATCGGGTTGCCGAAATGCTGTAATGGGCACGATTATTGACGTGGGCACGATTCGCCTGACCCCCTATAGATAGCTACAAAACCAAGTATTTTTTACCCCTGAGAAAAGCCTTTACAGAAAAGTATCCTTTAGTGTACTTTTCCTGTTCTGCGGAGAGGTGACCGAGTGGCCGAAGGTGCTCGCCTGGAAAGCGGGTGTACCGCAAGGTACCGAGGGTTCGAATCCCTCCCTCTCCGCCATATTTAACAACAGACACGAATCACATCGTCATTTCTAGCTGCGACCTTGTCTTAATCGTATTTGCCGTCAGAAGTGACAGCCGGGTCCCGCGCAACGGACGGCCGTGAACTCCGTCAGGCCCGGAAGGGAGCAGCGGCAGCGGCCTCAGCCGTGTGCCGCGGGAGTGCCTGGCTGTCACTTGTGCCGGCAAGTCGCCGGTTACGCTGTTCACCATCAGCCGAACTGAGAGACAATGGCCTATCTGGTTCTCGCCCGAAAGTGGCGTCCACAAAATTTCACCGATCTGATCGGCCAGGAGCACGTCAGCCAGACTCTGGCCAACGCCATCCGTTCTGGCCGTATTCATCATGCCTTTCTCTTTACCGGCGCACGCGGTGTCGGCAAAACCTCTGCAGCACGTATTCTTGCCAAAGCATTAAATTGCGACGAAGGTCTCTCCGACCAGCCGTGTGGAAGCTGTTCTTCCTGCACGGAAATCACTGCCGGACAAGGCCTTGATGTCATCGAAATAGACGGCGCCTCGAATACCGGCGTCGACGACGTTCGTGAGTTGCGGGAAAACATCCGTTACCTGCCCAACCGCTCCCGCTTTAAAATCTTCATTATCGACGAAGTTCACATGCTCTCGACCAACGCCTTCAACGCCTTACTGAAGACTCTTGAAGAACCTCCGGAGCACGCCAAGTTCATCTTTGCCACGACAGAGCCACACAAGATTCCGATTACCATCCTGTCACGCTGTCAACGTTTCGACTTCCGCAAAATCCC
>JAOUDB010000586.1 GCA_029859485.1 Desulfuromonadales bacterium
CCTCGGCGGCATCGCAAAAGGCTATGCTGTCGATCGAGCCATCGCGATCCTCAAGCAACATGGTGTGGCCAATGCCGCAGTCAATGCCGGCGGCGACATGTACCTGCTCGGCCAGCGCCATGAGCGTTCCTGGCGCATCGGCATCCAGCACCCCCGTGAAGAGAAGGGTGTCCTTGAAACGGTACAGATCAGCAATCGGGCCGTGGTTACTTCGGGAGACTATGAGCGATTTTTCGAACAAGACGGCGTACGTTACCACCATATCTTCAATCCGCAGACCGGCATGCCTGCAAGAGATTGCCAGAGCGTCACCATTGTCACAGACAGCGTCGCCCTCGGCGATGCTCTGGCAACGGCAGTGTTTGTGCTCGGTCCGAAGGCAGGTTTGACGCTTCTGGAACAATTTCCGCACGCAGAAGGGTTGGTTATTGCCGCTGATGGCAGCCGACATAGCAGCCCCGGCTGGACAAGCTACCAGGTTGTGCCATGAAAGCGCCCTGGCACTTTATGACCGGGGGGGACTGGCTGGTCGTCCTTCTCCTCCTGACAAGCTCCTTGGGCGGGATCGTCTCGATAGCGGCTATGTCAGAAGGCTCTCGCGTTCTAATCACCTGCGGCGACGAGCTCTGTTTTACTGCTCCACTTGACCAACCTCGTACTCTTGCCATAGACGGCCCCTTGGGACAAACAAAGCTTGTCATTGATGAACGGGGAGCCCGGATTGTAGAGTCTCCCTGTCCACGTAAAATCTGCGTCAGCATGGGTGTGGCAAAACATACGGGGGATCTGCTGGCCTGCGTGCCGAACCGTATTCTGGTACACATCGACGGCTCTTCCGGCAAGGAGGTGTCTTATGACCTGCTCAGCCGTTGATGCCCAAGCCTTGAGTCGTTCCCGGCGGCAGGTTTTTCTGGGGCTCTTTATTGCCATCGCCGTTTCCTTACACGCTTTTGAGAGTCTGCTGCCAACACCCGTGCCCTGGTTGCGTCTCGGGCTGGCCAATATCATGACTCTGGTGGCGCTTTATCTCTACGATGGTCGCGCTGCATGGAGTGTCAGCCTGGCGCGGGTTGGTATCGGGGCGCTTCTGCTTGGCAGGATTTTCGGACCAGGCTTCTGGTTGGCTTTAGTCGGCACCCTCTTCGCAACATCTGCTATGATTATCGTGTACCGTTTCGCCGGGCGGCGTTTGAGTCCGATCGGGATATCAGCAATCGGGGCGGGAGGTCATGCCCTGGGGCAAATTCTGGCGGCTCGTTTACTGGTCGTGCAGCATGCGGCAATCTGGCAGGTTCTGCCGTTCTTTATGTTATTTACGCTCTTTGCCGGGGTGCTGACCGGATGGCTGGCCGCACTTTTGCTTGAAGAGCTAAGAGAGCACCCGGCCTTTACAAAAAGCGAACGGGGCGCTTACTAACCAATGAGGATAATAACGTGAATCTTCGGCGCTGGGTGCTGATCATCATCTCTTCCGGATTGTTATGTAACTGTGCCCCTACACAGAAGGTGGTTGAACCTTCAGAGGCGGTCTTTGCCTCAAACCTTCCGGCCTTCCCAGCGCAAGACCTGCCATGTGCCGAAGTCAGGCAGCGTTATGTAGGCGATGCCCTGAAGATGGTTTATGTGTCACCTAGTCTTTATCGTAGAGGCGCTGTCCTGCCGAAAATGGAAGGCCTTGCCTGTCTTGACGTTCTCGCCGACTGGCTGATCAGCAGGCCGCAAAATAATTGGAAGTTATCCGTAGGTAGCGAAACTGGAACCGGCTTTGACTCGCAAGCTCTGGGCAACAAGCGGCAGGAGCTTTTGCAGAGATATTTCCTGCGCAAGGGGATCGATACCTCTGGCTGGAAATGGCAGAGCGGTTCTCGGCATCACCAATTGCGCCTGGATGAGCTCAAAGACTCGCCCTGATTTCCTGTAAGGTGTCAACTTTTACGGTGTAGACTTCTTTGCAGTATTCGCAAGTCACAGAGGCCTCGCTATCTTCCTCGATCAACCGGTCCAGCTCTTCGGTGCCGAGGCTGCGCAGCAGTTTGAGGGTTTGCCGCTGACTGCAGCTGCAGGAAAATGTCAGCTCCGTGCTACCGAGGATATGATAAGGGAAGTCCTCAAGGATGCGTGCTGCGATCGCTTCAGGCGTCAGTCCCTGGCTGAGCATAGTCGTGGTAGGCGACAGCGTTGAGAGCCGCTCGGCGAGACGGTCGGCCATGCTGTCATCAGCTTCGGGCATTAGTTGCAGAAGGAA
>JAOUDB010000587.1 GCA_029859485.1 Desulfuromonadales bacterium
AATAGCGGCCATTCTTCAACTCTTCATGGCTCATTTCGGTACTGTTGACTTTCATGCTGAACTCGAGCTCAGTATGGCACACTTCGCAGGTGTACCTCAGCCGATGTGTCCAATGAGAGAATGACACCGGAAGGACTTTCTCTTGCTCTGAGGTCCGGTTGATGAGAATGTTCCCATACTCTTCAGGTGGCAACATCGGCAGGAGGGAATAAAACCCTCGCGACCAAACAGGTTGCGTTAGGAGAACCGCACTTGCGCATAAAATGAAAAGAACAAGTTTTAAAGTTTTGTGTGACATCTTTTACAATCAGATTGCGGGAACGCGACTGTGTCATGACAGACGCCGCAATATTTTCCCTGGAAAAGGTCAATCATGGTGTAGGTCGTTGCCCCCTTACGTACGCCCATGAAGATGTCTGGATGACAAACTTCACAGCCGTTCCAGACTGTGTGTTTGGCATGTGAGAAAATAATGTCAGGCATGCCCTCAATTTTTGCTGTGATTGCAAAGTCGTCAACAATGGCAAGGTCCATGCCTTCTGCTGAAAGCCCTTCGATGTAATCAATCGGTGTGATGTGGCCCTTGGCTTCAGCCTGCTCCCAGTTAATACCATTGCCCTTGCGCTCTTTGGGAAGTTTGGCCGAAAATTTATAAAACTTCTCTTCGAGGTCCGGTGTTTCACCATTGTTATGACAGCGTTGACATTCTTCGATTTTCAGATTTGATGATTCCTTTGAGCAAGCGCTAAAAAGAGACTTGCCATCATACTGGACTTTCCCGTTATGGCAGGTGCCGCAGAAAAAACCACGGATGTTGTCAGAAGCAGTCATCTCAGTGCCATTCGCTTCCATAGCAAAACCGATGTCTACGTGACATAATCGACAGGTCGCATTGGCGCGGTGTAGCCAATGGTCAAAAGCTACTGGGGCAAGCCCTATGTTGGTGGAATAATTGTCAATAATGACTCGACCATAGAGGTGGGGTCTGACCCGCTTTTTTTTCATCCCGTCTTTTGCTTGAACTAGTCCCGTGAAAATAAGTGCCAACAAGAGAGCTAGAACGAGGGTACATATCTTTTTCATGGAGAACCCCTGTGTGAAAAGTTGACATTAAAAGAATTTACAAAATGATGTAATTTTTCAATCAATCTATAAGCAACTTGGAACGCAGATTCTAATCATAGCTTAGATTCAATCGTTAGCATACATCTATTTTTCAACAAAGTGCATTGGATATCGAACGCCAAACGAGTGATTCTTCAGCAGTTATCGGGTATGATTACTGCGTATACAGATCGTTTCCTCTTTAAATAATTAATGAATTGTCTGGAAAAACTCACTTGCAAAGACAAAAGATCATCATCGAAGGGATCGTGCAGGGCGTTGGTTTTCGCCCGTTTATCTACCAGTTGGCTGAGCGGTTTGCTCTGGCAGGCTCTGTATGCAACGACACTCGCGGTGTGACGATCGAAGTTGAGGGCGAGCCTGAAGTCCTTGATCGTTTTGTTGCCGCAATCCAGAACGAAAAGCCGCCTTTAGCAGTGATTCAAAATATTCATACCGAAACTGTTTCGCTCAAGGGCTGTGTCGGTTTTTCCATTTTGCAGAGTGGCGTAGATGAAACACGTCGCGCCCAGATCTCTCCGGATACCTTTGTTTGCGCCGACTGTCTGCAAGAGCTTTTTGATGTTGAAGACCGTCGCTATTGCTACCCTTTTATCAATTGCACGAACTGTGGTCCGCGCTACACCATAGTGACCGGAATCCCCTACGATCGGCCTTTAACGACCATGGCCGATTTTCCCCTCTGTACGGCCTGTCAATGCGAATACGATGACCCGGCTTCGCGGCGCTTTCACGCGCAACCAAACGCTTGTCCTGAATGTGGCCCAAAGCTGCAACTGCTTGATGCAAAGGGGCAATCTTTAAACGTTCAAGATCCACTTGATGAGACCATTCGTCGCCTTAGAAATGGCCAGATAGTCGCTATCAAGGGTTTGGGTGGCTACCATCTCGCTGTTGACGCGACTAACCCTGATGCGGTTCAGGAACTTCGGCGACGCAAACAACGCGACGAAAAGCCCTTTGCCCTGATGGCTCGAAGCCTTGAAGTGGCTGAGCGACTGGCTCTGATCGGTGATGACGAAGCTCGCTTGTTGCTGGGAGTTGAACGGCCGATCGTTTTGCTTCAGAAGAGGGTAGACCACAATCTCGCCGAAAACATTGCTCCTGACAACCGTTACT
>JAOUDB010000588.1 GCA_029859485.1 Desulfuromonadales bacterium
CTCGAAGAATACTTATTGCAGCTGGTGCTGGCCACCCGACAGCCTGAACCTTACGGCGAGGATTTGGCCGGCTGGATCCAGTACGGTGCCAGCCCCCGGGCAAGCATTGCTCTCGATCGTTGCTCGCGGGCACGCGCATGGCTGGCAGGTCGGGATTATGTCAGCCCGGAGGATATCCAGTCCCTCGCCTTTGACGTCCTGCGTCACCGAGTGCTGTTGACCTATGAGGCGGAAGCCGACGGTGTCAACGTCGATCGGCTGGTTGCTGAACTAATTGCCCGGGTTCCGGTACCCTGAGGTCTTTGTCCGTGCAACACACCCCGAAAATATCCAGACCGCCGGAAGTCAGTATCAACCTGGCCGATCTGATCGCCTTGCGCGGTGAAAGTCGTGGGTTCTCCCTGCGTCCCGGCCAGATCCGTGCTGCACAGAGCGGCGGCTACCGGAGTCGTGTGCGAGGGCGCGGTATGGAGTTCGCTGAAGTGCGTTGTTACCAGCAGGGAGATGATGTGCGCAGCATCGACTGGCGAGTCACAGCGCGCCAGGGCAAGCCTCACACCAAGCTCTTCCAGGAAGAACGTGAACGGGCGGTGTTGCTCGCCGTCGATTATCGACGTCCGATGTTTTTCGCCACCCGCGGCTCGTTCAAGGCGGTGCAAGCTTCGAAGCTGGCAGCACTACTGGCCTGGCGATCTCTGCAACAGGGTGACCGGGTGGGTGCCTTTCTCTTCTCTGAAGAACGCCAGTGCGAACTGAGGCCACAGCTCGGCAAAGCCGGAGTACTCAACCTGCTGAGGCAGATGGTTGCAGACCCGGCCTGGCAAAGACCCTTGCATCATCCCTTTGAACCACAGCAGCGGCTCGCCCAGACCCTTATGCGATTGCGCCGGGTCGCACGTCCCGGCAGCCTGATTTTACTGCTGAGTGATTTTTCCCAATGGGACGAACAGGTTGAGAAGCAACTGAGCTTGCTCAGCCGGCATAACGACCTGGGTCTGATCTTCTGCCATGACCCCCTCGAGGCAGAGCTGCCTCCTGCCGGCAGCTACCGGGTCAGCGATGGCAGGAATGATCTGACCATGAGCACCCTTGATCGTTCCGGCCGCGATCATTATCGCGACAAGTTCGCGCAGCACCTTGAGACCATTGAGCAGTTTTGCCGTCAGAGGCGCAGCCTGTTTCTGACCTGCGCCACCAACCAGGCTCCTCTGGATTGTCTGCAGCAGGGTTTACTTAAGCGAAGCGGAGGCTGAGATGTCATCAGCGTCCTTCTCCCCCGACAGTCTGCCTTTACGCGATATTCACCTGCCGCCGTCGATCTCATGGTGGCCCCCGGCTCCCGGATGGTGGCTGCTGTTGCTCGTACTGCTCCTGTTGATTGCCGCACTCTACGCCCTCTACCAGCGACGACAGCGCAAACAATTACAGCGTCTAGCACTCTTTGAACTGGAAGAACTGCAACGCCAGTACAGCGAGGTTGAGAACCCGCAACAGCTGCTTGAGGGATTGTCCCGTCTGCTTCGCCAATCTGCAATCCTCCACTTTCCACAGAACAACTGTGCAGGCCTGGTTGGTGAAGGCTGGCTCAGTTTTCTTGATCAGCAGCTTGATGATCAGCCTTTCTCTCAAGGGCCTGGTCGTCTCTTGGCCGAAGGCCCCTACCTGCCGCGGATCGAGCAGATTGACACTGAAGCACTGATATCACTCTGTCGCAGATGGCTGCAACAGCTTCCTCCGGCACCGAAACCGCAGGGGAGACGAAAATGATCGAGTTTGTCTGCCCCTGGGCTTTCCTGCTGCTGCCTCTTCCTTACCTGGCACATCGCATCTTCCCTCCAGCGCTGGCCGCTGAGGAAGCCGCTCTCTGGGTTCCTTCTTTACAACCATTTGTCGACAACCGTCATCAACGCAGCCGGCGGCGTTGGCCATGGTGGCTGCTGATACCGATGCTCTTCTGCTGGCTGCTGCTGGTAACGGCAACAGCGCAACCGCAATGGCTTGGTGAGCCCTTGGAATTACCGGTCAGCGGCCGTGACCTGGTAATGGCGGTCGATCTTTCCGGCAGTATGAAAACCGCGGACTTTATCCTTGAGGGAGAGACCGTCGATCGCCTGACAGCACTCAAAAAAGTGGCTGTTGAGTTCATTCGCCGTCGTCAGGGAGATAGGATCGGCTTAATCCTGTTTGCTGACCAGGCCTACGTACAAACACCTTTGACCTTCGACCGGCAAACCGTAGAAA
>JAOUDB010000111.1 GCA_029859485.1 Desulfuromonadales bacterium
CTTTGAAGCCACAGCAACCGACCCGTCGCAGCAGCATGCGAAGGGGTGTCAGGTGCTAAATCCAACTCGTCGGAATTTTCCGGTGGGGGAGATGAGGACGGAGCCCGCGATACCACAACTCAATGTATCCGCTGGCCCCTTCTCATTTTTATGGAAGGGGCCTTTTTATTTGCATGACTTCAGGCAGAACATGAGCGAATTGGGCATCGTTAAAAATCATCAGGTTAACTTCGATGTCGAACTACGGCTGGAGAGCGGTCGCCTTCTCGGGCCGATTACGCTTGCCTACGAGACCTATGGCCAGCTGAACAGCAATAAGAGCAATGCCATTCTGGTCGCCCATGCCTGGACCGGAGATGCCCACGCTGCCGGGCGTCACACCCAGGAAGACCGCAAACCAGGCTGGTGGGATGACATGATCGGCCCTGGCAAGGTACTCGACACCGACCGCTATTTCATCATCTGCTCAAACGTTATCGGCTCCTGCTTCGGCTCAACTGGCCCAACCAGCACCAACCCCAGAACCGGCAAGCCCTATAATCTGCAGTTTCCTGTCATCATGGTTCGTGACATGGTGCGTGCCCAACAATTGCTTCTGGATCACCTCGGCATCGACAAACTGCTCACCGTTGTCGGTGGCAGCATGGGCGCGATGCAAGCGATGGAGTGGGGCGTCCACTACCCCGAGCGGGTTCGCTCCATTATACCGATTGCCGGAACCGGGAAGCCTTCGCCCATGGCCATTGCCCTGAACGCATTGGCCCGTCAGGCGATCTATAACGACCCCATGTGGCGCAAAGGCAACTACAAGCCTGAACATCCACCTGCAGAGGGACTCGCCCTGGCTCGTGCAGTGGGCCACATCTCGTTCCTCTCCGACCCATCGATGAACCTCAAGTTTGGTCGCAGATTCTCCGCCCGAGATGGTCAGTTTGATTTTTTCGGCCAGTTTGAGATTGAACGCTACCTGACTTACAACGGTCGCAATTTTGTTGACCGTTTTGACACCAACAGTTTCCTCTATCTGGCCAAATCCCTCGACCTTTACGATATCAGCTGGGGTTTCGACAGTCTGGAAGACGCATTAAGCAACCTGGAGTGTCCATCACTATGGTTTGCGTTCACATCCGACTGGCTCTATGCTCCCTACCAGACGGAAGAATTGATTACGGAACTGCACAAACAGAACAAACCAGCTGAGTATCATCTGATTAATTCAGAATACGGGCATGATTCATTCCTGGTGGAGCCGGAGAAGTTTACGCCGAAGATTGTGGAGTTCCTCGATCGATTATCTGCGTAATCAATTTCTACAATGCTACGGCAAAGGGCAACAGGTGATAAACCTGTTGCCCTTGCATTTCTTGTCGATACCATTCTTAAGTGCGAATTCTTAGACTCGCAACACTGCACCTACTGCATCAAATTGCGCAACACATAATTCAAAATCCCACCACTCTGGAAATATTGCACCTCATTCACCGTATCAATTCGACAGGTCACAACAACATCCTGGCTGCTGCCATCAGCACGATTGATACGTAAGGTGAGATCCTGTCCTGGCTCAAGTTCGTTAGACTGACCAACGAGGTCAAAAGTTTCACTGCCATCGATGGCGAGAGTCTTGCGGCTGTCACCGTTTTTGAACTGTAACGGCACAATCCCCATGCCCACCAGGTTGGATCGATGAATTCTTTCGTAGCTCTCGGTGACCACCGCTTTGACGCCAAGTAGAAGGGTGCCCTTGGCGGCCCAGTCGCGACTGGATCCAGTGCCGTATTCCTTGCCGGCGATAATGATCAGAGGCGTCTTTGCCTCGGCATGTGTCATTGCAGCATCAAAGATGCTGACCTGATCGTTATCAGGCAAAGCCCTGGTAAAGCCGCCTTCAACACCTGGGACCAATTCATTTTTTAAACGGATATTGGCAAAAGTCCCACGCATCATTACTTCATGGTTACCGCGCCGCGAGCCATACGAGTTGAAATCCGCCGGACCTATGTCGCGTGCACGGAGATAGACACCGGCAGGACTACTCGCCAGGATTGAGCCGGCCGGCGAGATGTGATCAGTGGTGATCGAGTCACCGAGCAGGGCCAGAAGTCGTGCCCCGGAGAAACTTTCAAGACCGATGGCCATTTCATCGCGGACCTCGAAAAATGAAGGTTCCCTGACATAAGTGGACTTGTCATCCCAGTCATAAGTCTCACCTTCCGGGACCGGCAGACTACGCCAACTCTCTTCACCGGCAAAGACATCGGCGTACTTTTCGCGGAACATGTCAGCCGAAACCAGCTTGACCATCTCGGCCACCTCTTCATCGCTTGGCCAGATGTCTTTCAGATAGACATCATTCCCTTGCGGATCTTGCCCCAGAGGGTCTTTGGTCAGGTCAATACAGGTGTTGCCGGCCAGGGCATAAGCGACCACCAGCGGCGGGGACGCCAGCCAGTTGGCCTTGGTGTGCGAATGGACACGACCCTCAAAGTTGCGATTGCCGGAGAGAACTGAGCAGACGGTCATGTCATTGTCTGCGATCGCGTCAGCAATCGGTCCGGTTAAGGGACCGGAGTTACCGATACAGGTGGTACACCCATAGCCGACCACGTGAAAACCGATCTGATCAAGGTAAGTTTGCAGGCCGGCTTTTTCCAGGTAGTCGGTCACGACCTTGGAACCGGGCGCCAGCGAGGTTTTAACCCAGGGCTTCTGGACAAGGCCTTTTTCAACCGCTTTTTTTGCGACCAGCCCCGCCCCCATCATGACCGCCGGGTTGGAGGTGTTGGTACATGAGGTGATCGCCGCGATCACAACATCTCCCTGATTCAAGCTAAAGTCAGCATCCGCAACAGGAGCTGTCTTTCCCACGGCCTCCGCTGGGATAACAGCCTGCGTAGCTTCTTTCATCGCTTCGAGATCAACACGGTCCTGGGGCCGTTTCGGCCCGGCAAGACTTGGCTTGACTGTATTCAGATCAAGTTCAAGAACGGCTGTGTACTCAGGGTCAGCCAAGCCTTCGTAACGCCACAAACCCTGTTCTTTGGCATAAGCTTCGACCAGAGCCACTGTTGCATCATCACGGTTGGAAAGCCGCAGGTAATCGAGAGTGACATCATCAATCGGGAACCAGCCACAGGTCGCTCCATACTCAGGAGCCATATTGGCGATCGTTGCACGGTCAGCCAAAGGCAGTTTCGCCAGACCGTCACCGAAAAATTCGACGAATTTACCAACCACGCCGAACTGGCGTAAAATCTGGGTCACGGTCAGGACAAGATCCGTGGCCGTCACACCCTCTTTCAAACTTCCGGTCATACGGAAACCAACGACTTCGGGGATAATCATCGACACCGGCTGACCGAGCATCGCCGCCTCGGCTTCGATACCACCAACCCCCCAGCCGAGAACGGCCAGGCCATTGATCATCGTGGTGTGACTGTCAGTGCCCACCAGGGTGTCCGGATAAGCGACCTTCTTACCATCTCGCTCTTCTGACCAGACCGTGCGCGCCAGGTATTCAAGATTTACCTGGTGACAAATACCTGTGCCAGGTGGCACAACACGGAAGTTATCGAAGGCCAGCTGGCCCCAACGCAGAAACGCATAACGCTCACGATTACGCTCCATCTCTTTATCAACATTATAGGCAAAGGCTTCCGGCATGGCGTACTTGTCGACCATGACCGAGTGATCGATGACCAGGTCCACCGGGATCTGGGGGTTGATCTTTTGTGGGTCGCCGCCAACACGAGTCACCGCATCGCGCATTGCGGCCAAATCGACGACCGCTGGGACACCGGTAAAATCCTGCATCAGCACTCGCGCCGGACGAAAGGCAATTTCATGATCGGAGCTGCGTTGATCGAGCCAGTCGACCACGGCATTAATATCTTTTTCCGTCACCGAATCACCATCTTCATTGCGTAAAAGATTTTCCAGCAGCACTTTGAGCGTAAGTGGCAAACGCTTCACCTCGCCGCGTTTTGCAGCGAAACTTTCAAGGCTGTAATATTCGTAGCTGGCACCGTCCACATCGAGGCTTTGACGGCTCTTGAAACTGTTCAAACTGTCGTTACTCATAATGTATACTCTCCCTTCACTCTAACCATATAAAATATTCGCTATTTTCTATCGTAACCATTCTACCATAAACATACATAATCACTTGCTTCACGGAGTTTTTTTAGGGGAGTCTTCACAACCTTGCTTTTGAGTATTTCATCTGATAGCTTAAGGCCTTGAATTAGTTGATTTGTTACCCTTCAGGGAGGGCACAATGCCAGAGTGGATGAACAATCAGATTCTGGGTATCACCATCGGCCAATATGTCACGGCGTTTGGCATTATTCTGGTCGCCTATATCGCAAAAAAAGTCTTCGCCTATTTTCTTATCAAGGTCATTCTGCCGCTAACGCAAAAGACCAAACGAGAGCTTGACGACCGCTTTTTAATCTGCCTTCAGAAGCCCTCAGAATTTCTCATTTTCCTGATCGGGCTTTTCATCGCCGTCGAAATCCTGCAACTCCCCGGCAAGCCCTTTGATGTCGACGGCCTGGCAACCTCAATACTCAAAGCGCTGGTTATCTTCGATGTCGCATGGTTCTTCTTCAACCTTGTCGACATGGTCGATCATTACCTGACAAAATGGGCCGAGCGCACCGAATCGGCTCTCGACGATCACCTCGCCCCCCTGCTGCGGAAAAGCCTGCGCATTTTTATTGTTATCATGGCCGCACTCATGGCTATCCAGACTTTTGGCTACCCGGTAACCGGGATCATCGCTTCTCTCGGCATCGGCGGGTTAGCCTTCGCCCTTGCGGCAAAAGACACGGTCTCCAACATCTTCGGCTCACTGATGATCATCTTTGACCGGCCTTTTCATGTCGGCGACTGGGTCAAGGCCGGAGATATGGAAGGAACTGTAGAAGAAGTCGGCTTTCGCTCCACCAAAATCCGCACCTTCGCAAAGACCTTGATTTCCGTACCCAACAACATCATCGCCAATATGGCTCTCGACAATTTCAGCCGCATGCCGAAACGCAGGATTCGACTCACCGTCGGTGTCACCTACGAGACCACGCCCAGTCAGATGCGTGAAGCGATCAGCCGGATTCGAGAGCTACTAAAAACTCACCCGGCCATTGACCAGGATTTTTTCCTCGTCAACTTTACTGACTTCGGCGCCTCGTCTCTCGACATCATGGTCTATTGCTTCACCACCACGACCGTCTGGGGAGAATATCTCGATGCCCGCGAGGACGTTTGCCTGAAGATCATGGACACACTGGAAGAGTTGGGACTGGAGATCGCCTTCCCGAGCACAACTGTTTACCTGCGCAAGGAAGAGACGGAAGCCATCACCGAAAACCTATGACAGTGCCTGTACTATTTGTACTCATTTGAGGGAGGAAAAGAATGCGCAAGCTAATACTTTTGCTTGGACTGCTCCTGCTGCTTGGCGGCTGTTCACCGTGGATCGGCATGCACAAAATTGATCTCGGCATGAGCAAATCTGAAGTCATGCAGCAAATGGGGAAACCGAGCAACGCCTCCGGCAGCGGCAGCGAAGAATACCTTTGGTACATCCCTCCCAACCGGTTTTGGGAGCGTTACTATGTTCACATTGTCAACGGCAAAGTTGAAGCTTATGGTCAGCTTGGCAAGCAAACATCACAAGCAGAACAGTAGGACCACTTCATAACGGGAACCTTTCCGTCTAACGACAAAAAGGGAGAGAACGATGGCTGCGCAGGTTTATTTTGCCGATATGCGTGCTGGTCTGCGGGAAAACCTGCACGCCAAGCTGGAGAGGCTGACCGAACAAGCAGGGGTGGCAGAGATCGTCGGCAACGGAAATCTCGTTGCCATCAAGATGCACTTTGGTGAAAAAGGCGGGCACGCCTACATCAGGCCGACATTTGTTCGTCGTGTTGTCGACCAGGTCAAAGCAAACAGCGGCAAACCCTTCCTGACCGATTCTAGTACCCTTTATCCAGGAGAACGTAAAGAAGCCGTCTCGGCCCTGACCTGTGCCATCGAAAATGGTTTTGCCTATGCCGTGGTCAATGCCCCGCTGATTATGAGCGACGGACTACGTGGCCATTCATCACAAAGGGTTAAGGTCCCCGGTGACCTCTTAAACGAAGTCGACATCGGCCTCGAAATCATCGAAGCCGATGCCTTGATCGTCCTTTCCCATTTCAAATGCCATGAGCTGACTGGGTTTGGCGGTGCAATCAAGAATCTCGCCATGGGCTGCTCCAGCCGCGAAGGAAAACTCGAACAGCATTCCACATTGGCCCCGACTATTTCTGAAAATCACTGTACCTCCTGCGGAGCCTGCCTTAAAGCCTGTGCCCACGAGGCCATCAATCTCAGTAGTGGCAAGGCGGTCCTCGACGCTGAGCGATGCACCGGCTGCGGCCGCTGCATTACGGCCTGCGAACCTCAGGCAATTCGTATCCAGTGGAACGAGGAATCGGCATTGGTCATGAAAAAAATGGCGGAATATTCTCTGGGGGCAATAACCGGCAAAGAGAAAAAGACTCTCTTTGTCAATTTCATCACCCAGGTTTCTCCGTCTTGTGACTGTTACGGCCACTCCGATGCCCCGATCGTTCCCGATATCGGCATCCTCGCTTCAACCGATCCGGTTGCCCTCGACCAGGCTTGCGCCGACCTGGTGAACCAGGCGCATGGCCTTCCAGGCACAGCGATGAAAACCGGGCATGACCCGGGTTGTGACAAGTTCCGCGGGGTTTATCCGCAGATCAACTGGGAGGTTCAACTTGAGCATGGAGAGAAAGTCGGCCTGGGACAACGCGCCTACGAGCTGGTGAGATTGGAACCAAAAGATGAAAAGTGGTAAACAGAAAAAAACCTTTCCCTAACATAGACTTACAGATCCTTTTATGTGGGATAGTTGTTCAAACCTCAAATGAAGAAAGAGGTCTCTTGGATACACACAAAGAGGTAGATTTTATGTTGATCTCTGATCCGTCAGGCGACTCAAGGGAGTTCCAATCCAAAAAAACTTAGACAAAACACGGGCCACAGCAACAGGGTGACCCGATACTGATTGCCACGACGGGAATCACACAGATAGATAAAAAAGATAAAAGCGCCCTGGAAGTTTTCGGGGCGCTTTTACGTTACAGCGGATAGAGGCGGGTCAGCCCTGCCGTACAGGGTCAGTAAAACCAATCTGTTTGGCAAAAGCAACCAATCAAAGAGCTGAAATCAAAAGACCAACGCAAAGGCACTAAGAAAAGCCAAGAAAGACGCAAAGAGTGACTATTCTCTTTTTTTGAATTGGTTTTTTTTTCGAGCTTTCTCTACCCCTTCGCGCCTTTGCGTTAAATCCTTACAACCTTTGTTTGAGTTATAAGCCCATTCATTTTTTGCCGATGACAGCATTGAGGCGGGTCAGACCGGCGCTCTTGAATCACTTCACAGGTCCGTCTCAATCATTCGAAGCCTGCCGTCCGATCCCAGCCGCCCACCTGCGCAACTTTTCC
>JAOUDB010000589.1 GCA_029859485.1 Desulfuromonadales bacterium
GGCCCAAGCCTCGCCAGGAGCATTGGCGAACCTTGCTGCGGGCGCGTGCCATGGAGAACCAGCTGTTTCTGATCGCGACCAACTGTTGCGGCGTTCAGGGCAAGCTGGATTTTTTCGGTATGAGTCTATTGCTGTCGGCCCGTGGCGAAGTGCTTGCTGAAGGCGGTGAGATCGACACTGAACTGATCGCCACCTTTGATGCCCAGGAGATGATCGATTATCGTGCCCAGATCCGTTGTTACCATGACCGGCGTCCGGAGATATACGGGACGCTTCCTTAAAATGAAACTGGAACGCGGAAACCAATGGGCCGTTGCAGTCATTTTTTGCAAGAGAGGCGATTTTCAATTAACTAGATTGAACTATTATTCCTCCCTGAACGATAAAAAAGCCGACGGCAATGCCGTCGGCTTTCTGTTGGTTAATATACCACGGGGAGATTTTTCCCCCGAGGGGCTGCCGGGCCCTACCTAATTGCCCCAGCGATAAGTCGCCATCAGGCCGAAGAAGGTCTGCGCATCATCACCTTCATCAACAATCGGGCTGTCTTTGGCGTCTTCAAGCAGGGCGGAGTACGACAAAATGCCCATAATTCCCCACTGCTCCCAGGGCGTATAATTGACGACAATCCTGGTCCCGACATCCTTAAAGCCGGACTCGGCTTTGTAGCGGTCCAGGCCGCTGGTGCCCTCATTTTTAGCATTTACTCCGAAGTATGTATCCGTGTAGTCGTCATCAGCGTAGGTGAGAAAAACATTTGGCGTCACAACCAGAGCATCCGAAGCCTTCCACCTGTAACCTACATTTCCCTGCACCAGCATGCCATCATGTTCATCAGAAATATCCATCAGGAAGTCCACGCCAAGCAGCACGTCGTCAAAGTTCGCAAGAACAAACGCGCCAGCCTCCACGGCGTCATCAATGTCTTTCATTCTATCGACAACCTTATTGTCGACGTCATCACGGCCCATGCGATAATTTAGAATCGGACCAAACTGGAATTTATTGCTGGCCAGGACATTGACCCTGAGGTTAGTGCCAAGCAGAGAGAAAGACCGGCCGCTATCATACTTGCCAGTTAGCATGAGCATGGGAACGCCTTGGTAATCATCCGAACCTTCGTACTCTGGAGCAAAACCTGCACCGACACCTACTGTGTGTTTGGCCGCAAGCACCGGACCAGCGGCAATGCACAAAGCGAACATTAAGCAGAAGAAAATCTTTGTCAGTTTCATTGAAGCCTCCAAGTGTTTAGAATGTTTAAAATACCGTATTATATTAAACGTTATTTCTGAAATATCAATAATTTTGACAATATAATTATGTCAGGGTTTAAGCAAGGTCGCCTGGAAAAACCTTGAGTCGTATTTATCAAAAGCTCAGCTGAGGGCAATGCGCGCCTTGTTTTACTTGCCTCAGACAATCATCCCTGTTGCTGCTTCTCTGGACATGGGGACGATACTGAAGAGCTTCTCGCCGCCCGGCATTTCCGCCAAGACTTCAACTTCTGCCTGATCCTTGCCCTTGCCGTAGGTGGCGAGAATGGCTCCCGCCGTTTGCAGGTCATCCTCTGAGGGTGTTCCAGAAACCAGCCCTAATGGACCGGAGACGCCAGGAGTGCGCAGAATGATGTAATCACTCTTGTCGGCGGCCCGAATGGCATCGTTGTCTTTCTGGTGTCTGCCCAGGGTCAGCTTGGACTGTTCTGAAAGGCGGAACTGGCGACCAATCTTGAGTAGCTCGACATCATCAACGTTGCAGTCTGGCTGGTGTTTGACCAGGTCGCGCAAGCGGTCTGAGAAGTGTATCTCTGTCAGCAGACAACCACCACCCGAGGAAGGAAAGTCCGTTAGCCCCCATTCCTTTGCAAGGGCTTCCTGGGGTTTACGTGACCGACCCTGAATGTCAAGGAGTTGATCACGATCAACCAGACCCTGCTCTTCCATGGGGGTCACCGGCAGGAGCTTGGCACTCAGGGGCCTGATGATGCGGTCTGGATGGCCGGAGTAGTTGGCGACCGAACGTAGCGCGTTGGAGTTCTGGCTCATGGGTCGTTGCCCCAGCACTTCGCCGGAGAAGAGGAAGTCGAAACCTTGTTTAGCCATAATTCCACCGGCCAGGCGAAACATCATGGCGTGGCAGTCGATGCAGGGGTTCATGTTCTTGCCATAGCCGTAGTGCGGATTCTTAAGCATCGCCAGGTGGACTTCGCTGATATTCTCAACAATCAGCGGGAT
>JAOUDB010000591.1 GCA_029859485.1 Desulfuromonadales bacterium
AAATACCGTAGTTTTCGCTACAAACCTCCAGTAATTCCAAATATTTTCAGAAATAATTCACACTTTATCTTGTGGCCGGTCGGCTTTTCGCCCCTTGATCTTGTGTTGCTTGGTGTTGTTTGTGGTAATTATAACTACTATATGGTTTTCATCTAGATATAACTTGTTGACAATTGTTTTAATTTACCTATAATTAGCCCTAATTTCGTATAATTTACGTTCACTATAACTAATGGTTGCCTATGAAAAACCAAGTCAAAGAAATCCGTGAAGCCCAATTGATGAGCAAGGCAGAACTCGCTCGCAAGGCCGGTGTTTCGCCCGTGACGATCGATCGCATCGAGCGTGGCGAAGAATGCCGGATGTCGACAAGGCGCAAGATAATCCTGGCGCTTGGTCTCAAGCTTACAGATCGCAATGAAGTTTTTCCTGGCGAGGTGTGACGGTTGGTACGTTGTTTGCTCAGGATAACCTTAGTTCTGTCTGTAGATTCATTTTGAGCTGCTTTAATTAGTGGCGGTTTAACCAGGGGCTCGCATGTTATTTCAAAAGAAAAAAGACGTGATAGGCATCGATATCGGCTCCAGTTCGGTAAAGATGGTCCACCTTAAGGAGGCTAAGGGGAGTTACCAGTTAGCCGGCCTTGGTTTGGCCACTCTGCCCGCTGAGGCCATAGTCGATAATGCAATTATGGACTCAAGCTCCATTGTTGATGTTGTCAAGGGTCTGGTGGAAAGCCAGAAGCTCAAGACAAAAAATGTCGCTACTTCGATCTCCGGGCACTCGGTCATCATTCGCAAGATTCAGTTGCCGATTATGACCGAAGAGGAGATGGAGGCTTCGATACAGTGGGAAGCAGAACAGTACATCCCTTTCGAGATCTCAGAAGTTAACCTGGATTTTCAGATTCTTGGGCCTGATACAAATGACGCCTCTCTTATGAACGTCATATTGGTTGCGGCCAAGAAAGACTTCGTCAGTGACTATGTCGCACTTTTCAAGGAGTGTGGCTTGAACCCGCAAGTTATGGATATCGACTGTTTCGCCGTCGAGAACGTCTACGAAGTCAATTATGGATCGAATGAAGATGAAATCGTTGCCCTGATCGATATGGGTGCCAGTTCCATGAACGTCAATGTTCTGCGCGGCGGCATGTCGGTCTTTACCCGCGATATCCAGGTAGGTGGGAGCGCATATAACGAAGAGATCCAGAAACGTCTTGGTTTAAACAATGAAGATGCAGAAATCGTCAAGCTGGGCGGCGAGGTCGCTGACGTAACCGCTGAGTCAGTTGCCGAAGTTATAGAAGATGCAACTGAGAGCCTGACACAGGAAGTACAGCGCTCGATAGATTTCTTCTCGGCGACCTCTTCTGATGAGAAGGTACAGAAAGTTTTTATTACCGGCGGCGTTTCGAAGATCCCGGCGGTCAAGGCTTCTTTGGAAAGCCGGCTTGGTGTCAGCGTCCATGTCGTGGACCCTTGGCGACAGATTTCTTTCAGTGAAAAAGATTTTGATCCTGAGTACCTGCAGGCAATGGGCCCTGTTTATACCGTCGCTGCAGGTTTGGCTATGAGGAGGATGGGAGACAAATGATCCGCATAAACCTTCTGCCAGTAAAGGCTGCTCAGAAAAAAGAAATGCTTCAGGGCCAGATGATTGTTGTTGCCTTGGCGATGATTGCGACTCTTGGACTATGTGCTGCGGCTTACATGTATGTTGCCGGAGAAGTTGAAGAGCGTCAGGCGCGAATTGACCAGAAGCAAGCACAAATTCAGCAACTGAAGAAGAAAATTGGTGAAGTCAACCAATTCAAAAAACGCCAGCAAGCCTTGCGCGCCAAGCTTGATGTCCTTGATCAACTAAAAGCCTCCAGGGTTGGCCCTTTGTATCTTTTGGACGCGCTCTATGAGGCCTTACCAGAAAAGCTGTGGTTGATCAAGTTCCAGGAAGGCTCTGGCCGCGCCAGCATGAGTGGTATTGGAGTCAATGAAGAGACTGTTGCTCAGTTCATGAGAAACCTCGAGGAGTCTGCTTTCTTCTCAGGGGTAGAGCTTAAGGTGACCAAGCAGATTGTTCAGGATCAAATCAAGTTCCAGCAGTTTGACCTATCCTGCAAGACCGTCAAAGTTAAGCCCGAAAAGAAGAAATAGCCGGAGCCCGGTCTTTTTAAGGCTAATCCTTAAGGGAGAAAGTTAGTCGATGAATCCAAAGGTTGAAAAACTTCTTAAATTGC
>JAOUDB010000590.1 GCA_029859485.1 Desulfuromonadales bacterium
ACCGTTTTCACCCAGGCGGTCATAGTAACGGGTCGGTAGATCGCCTCGCAGGGCATCAATGGTGATCTGTAATACCAATTTTGGAGCAGAACTCGCCTGTACAACAGACACAGTCAGCATGAAAGCACACATTAAAAGACCAAACATAACCTTCAACTTAGCTGATTTCATAACGTAAACCTTTACGAACTATCCGTAGCTTCAAACTAAAAGCATTTAGAAAGGGGCGCACCGTGAATGGTGCGCCCCTTGAGATGAGTATAACCTCAGTGCGAGGCAGGCTGTTGCATCTGTTCCATAACCTTGTCGAGACTAAAACTGGCCGCTTTCTGACGTGGCGGATAATCCTTGAATGTCTTCAAGAAATTCCCAACGTAGGCCTGTGCAGGCACCAGCAGAAAGGCTCGATCAAGCATCCAATCAAAATAAGTGTTCGAGGTTATTGATGCTCTCTCATAGGGATCACGCCGGAGGTTTTCAATCATAGGAACTCGCATCGGGACGAAAGGCTCCATCCAAACACGGAAGGTGCCAGTGGCCTTCTGCTCCATGAAGATGATCTTCCAGTCGCTATAACGCAACGCCGTCAAATCGCCGTCGTCAGAGAAATAGAAGATCTCCTTGCGCGGGCTTTCGACCTCGTCCGGGTTTTTCAAGTGCTCCGTGAGGTCATAGCCATCCAAATGAATCTTGTAATCACGAGAAAGTGATTTAGAGGTGTATCCGTCCAGCAAATCTTCCTTGATATCTTTCTTGCCAGCGGCAGCGACGAAGGTCGGCAACCAATCCATGTGATGCACGACACCGTTACTGACCGAACCGGGCATGATCACGCCAGGCCAGCGAACGGCCGCCGGGACACGCCAGCCACCTTCCCAGTTGGTGTTCTTTTCGCCTCGAAAGGGTGTAGCGGCAGCATCGGGCCAGGTGTTGTAGTGTGGACCGTTATCAGTCGAATAGTGCACGATGGTGTTGTCTGCTATCCCCAACTCATCGAGAGCTTTGAGGAATTTGCCGATATGCATGTCATGCTCAATCATGCCATCGGCATACTCGTCCTGACCGCTTATGCCTCGCAGCTCCTCCTTGACATGGGTGCGGAAATGCATGCGCGTTCCGCTCCACCAGACAAACCAGGGTGTTCCTTCCTCGTGAGCCTTCTTGATGAATGCGATAGCGACATCAGACGTATCGTCATCGACGGTTTCCATACGTTTTTTGGTCAGCGGGCCGGTATCTTCAATCTTCTGTGTCCCGTCAGCCTCGGCCCAGGAGTGAATCACGCCGCGCGGGCCGAATTTCTTCTTCAATTCGGGATTCTTGAAGTAATCCTCATTTTCCGGCTCTTCTTCTGCATTCAAGTGGTACAGGTTGCCATAAAACTCATCGAAGCCATGGTTGGTTGGCAGGTGCTCGTCACGGTCACCGAGGTGGTTCTTGCCGAATTGTCCTGTGGTATACCCCTGGTCCTTTAACAACACGGCAATGCTCGGATCTTCAACCTGCATCCCTTCCTTGGCGCCCGGCAGTCCGACCTTCGACAGGCCGGTGCGGAAAACGCTCTGACCCATGATAAAAGATGAGCGACCAGCGGTACAGGATTGCTCGCCATAATAATCAGTAAAAAGGATGCCTTCATTGGCAATCCGGTCAATGTTAGGGGTTTTATAACCGACCAAACCCCTGGTGTAGGCGCTGATATTACTTTGGCCGACGTCATCACCCCAGATCACCAGGATGTTGGGCTTCTTCTCAGCTGCCTTAACCTGGGTTGCAGCCGGCGGTATAAATACCGTCATAGCAACTAGAGCAAAACTCGCTAAATAAAATCTGTTCAGCCTCATGACACTCTCCTTTCATTTTGGGTTCGTCACAGGGTGTAATGTTTTCCGCCATTCTAAATGTCCCAGAAAAGTGACAAACGGTGGTTACCCCTCTTAATTAATGAGCTGAAGTTCTTTTCTTCTTGTATTTCATGGTGTTTTCTTAAATCCCACAGCGGATTGCTGCTGCGTCACCGCCTCGTAATAGATGCCCACAAGCATGACAAATGGTTAATGTTTAACAATAAAAGGTGTTAAAGATTAAGCAAGCGTTGGTAAAAAAAAAGGCGAGCAGAGTCTTAACTCTGCTCGCCATTTTGATCATCAATTTTAACCACTCATCAATCTGTAAGAGCATCAATTGCAGGTGGCTCGTGGGCAAACGCACCTTTCTCCGGAGTCAGGTCCTTGGC
>JAOUDB010000112.1 GCA_029859485.1 Desulfuromonadales bacterium
GCTGCTTGAAGAGGACTGATACTGTAGCGAACCCCTCATCCTGAGAAGGAGGATGTGTCTTGGAAGATATATACAGCCTATTTGAGCGGCCGAAAGACCCTCTCAATTTTAACTCCATTCGTCTCTCAATCTCTTCTCCCGAGAAGATACGCGAGCGTTCTTTTGGCGAAGTTAAGAAGCCTGAAACGATCAACTACCGGACATTCAAGCCGGAGCGTGATGGTCTCTTCTGCGCCAAAATCTTTGGTCCAACCAAAGACTACGAGTGTAACTGCGGCAAATACAAGCGCATGAAGCACCGTGGCATCGTCTGTGAAAAGTGTGGTGTCGAGGTCATCCCGAGCAAGGTTCGTCGTGAGCGTCTCGGCCACATTGACCTGGCCTGCCCGGTTGCGCACATCTGGTTTCTCAAGTCTTTGCCGAGCCGGATTGCAACTCTGCTTGACCTGACTCTGAAAGAGCTCGAGCGCATTCTCTATTTCGAGGCATATATTGTTCTTGATAAGGGTGAAAGCGATCTTGACGATGGTCAGATCCTCTCCGAAGAGAAATATCGCGAAGCGATGGAAGAGTATGCCGGCCAGTTTACTGTCGGCATGGGCGCTGAAGCTGTACGTGAGCTGCTTACGAACATCGAGCTCGACGAGTTGACCACGACTCTGCGCTCCGAGATGATTGAAGCCACAAGCGAAGCCAAGCGTAAGAAGGTTGCCAAACGCCTCAAGGTGGCTGACGCCTTTATTAATAGCGGTAACCGCCCGGAATGGATGATTCTTGAAACCATCCCGGTCCTGCCGCCGGAATTGCGTCCTCTGGTTCCTCTCGACGGTGGACGTTTTGCCACATCTGATCTAAACGACCTTTACCGTCGTGTCATTAACCGCAACAATCGCCTCAAACGCCTTATGGAGCTGCGTGCTCCCGAGGTTATTATCCGCAACGAGAAGCGTATGTTGCAGGAGTCGGTTGACGCTCTCTTTGACAATGGCCGTCGTGGTCGCGCAATTACCGGTCCTAACAAGCGTCCGCTCAAGTCACTTTCGGACATGCTCAAAGGTAAGGGCGGCCGATTCCGCCAGAACCTGCTCGGTAAGCGTGTTGACTACTCCGGTCGATCAGTTATCGTCGTTGGTCCTGAGTTAAGGCTGCACCAATGCGGTCTGCCTAAGAAGATGGCGCTGGAGCTGTTCAAACCCTTTATCTACAACAAGCTCGAAGAACGTGGCTTTTGCACCACGATCAAGAGTGCCAAGAAGCTGGTCGAGCGCGAGCGCCCCGAGGTCTGGGACGTCCTTGAAGAGGTTATCAAGGAGCACCCGGTCATGCTCAACCGTGCACCGACCCTGCACCGTCTCGGCATCCAGGCTTTTGAGCCGGTTCTTATCGAAGGCAAGGCGATCCAGCTGCACCCATTGGTCTGTACTGCTTTTAACGCCGACTTTGACGGTGACCAGATGGCTGTCCACCTGCCGCTTTCGGTTGAGAGCCAAGTTGAGACTCGCATTCTGATGATGTCGACGAACAATATTCTGTCTCCAGCACACGGTAAGCCGATCATCGTTCCGTCACAGGATATGGTCCTCGGTCTCTACTATATGACTCGTGAACGGGCTTTTGCCCAAGGCGAGAATATGGTTTTCTCTTCTCCGGAAGAGGTCCGTATGGCTTACGACGCCTCAGAGGTCGATCTGCAGGCCAAGATCAAGGTTCGTGTCGAGCCTGTCGCTGGTGAAGAACCGGAAATTGTTGAAACCACGGTTGGCCGGGTTCTGCTGCGCGAGGTTGTGCATACATCGATTCCTTTCTCGGCAGTAAACCGCGTCATGAACAAGAAGCAGGTTGGTGAGCTTATTGACCTGTGCTTCCGTTTTGCCGGTAACAAGGAGACCGTAATCCTGGCCGATAAGCTTAAGGAGACCGGCTTCAAGTTCTCGTCGATCGCAGGTGTTTCCATCTGTCTTGACAATATGGTGATCCCCGAGGACAAAGAGAAGTATCTTTCCGCTGCTGTTAATGAAGTCACGGAGATACAAGAACAATACACGGAAGGTCTGATCACCGACGGCGAGCGTTACAATAAGGTCATCGACATCTGGGCCAAGTGTACCGAAGATATCGCCCAGACGATGCTTTCCAAACTGGCGGTAGAGACGGTGACTTCGCCAGAAGGTAAAGAGGTTAAGGTTCCTTCCTTTAACCCGATTCACATGATGGCTGACTCCGGTGCTCGTGGTAGCCACCAGCAGATTCGTCAGTTGGCCGGAATGCGTGGTCTGATGGCCAAGCCGGACGGCTCGATCATCGAAACACCAATTACCGCAAACTTCCGTGAAGGTCTTACGGTTCTGCAGTACTTCATCTCGACTCACGGTGCCCGTAAAGGTTTGGCCGATACAGCGCTTAAGACCGCTAACTCTGGTTACCTCACCCGTCGTCTGGTTGACGTTGCTCAGGACGCAATCATTATGGAAGACGATTGCGGTACTCTGGACGGCATCAATATCAGCTCCCTGATCGAGGGCGGTGAAGTTATCGAGCCTTTGGGCGATCGTATTCTGGGGCGTACTGCTCTCGAAGATATTGTCGACCCGGTTACGGACGAGGTTCTTGTTGAGGACAATCAGTCCATTGATGAGGCCCTGGTTCAGAAGATCGAGGACGCAGGAATAGAGAAAATCAAGATCCGCTCGGTCCTCACCTGTCAGAGTCGTCGCGGCATCTGCGCGTCCTGCTATGGTCGTGACCTGGCTCGTGGCCATGTCGTCAACCTTGGAGAAGCTGTTGGTGTTATCGCTGCCCAGTCAATCGGTGAGCCGGGCACCCAGTTGACCATGCGTACCTTCCATATCGGTGGTACCGCGTCACGCCAGGCGGAGCAGACCGCACTTGAAGCCCGTACAGAAGGTTCGCTCAAATTTATTAACTTGACGACAGCCACGAATAGCGAAGGTCGCCTCGTGGTTATGAACCGTAATGCTGAGGTTGCTGTGGTCGATGAGACCGGTCGTGAGCGTGAGCGTTACGGCGTCGTTTACGGTGCCCGCTTGAAGATCGGTGAGGGCGATGCAGTAACCAAAGGGCTGGTTCTCGCTGAATGGGACCCCTTCACCATGCCGATTCTTTCTGAAGCTGCCGGTAAGGTTCGCTTCGGTGACATGGTTGAAGGTCTTACCGTCGAAGAGCAGGTTGACGATGTTACGGGTCTTTCCCGTAAGGTTGTTATCGAAACCAAGGCTGCTGACAAGCGCCCGCGGGTCTCGATCAAAGACGATAGTAACAAAACCGCACAGCGTTGTATGATGCCGGTTGGCGCTAATATCCTGATTCAGGAAGACACAGAGGTTATGGCCGGCGACATTCTCGCCAACATCCCTCGCGAAACCACCAAGACCAAGGACATCACCGGCGGTCTGCCGCGTGTTGCTGAGCTCTTCGAGGCGCGCAAGCCAAAAGAGTTTGCCGTAATTACCGAGATTGACGGCGTCGTTGCCTTTGGCAAGGATTCCAAGGGTAAGCGCAAGGTTGTAGTGACTCCGGAGATTGGTGAGCCTAAAGAGTACCTGATTCCAAAAGGCAAGCATATCAGCGTACATGAAGGAGACTTCGTGCGTGCCGGTGAGTCCCTGATGGATGGCTCTAGTAACCCACATGATATCCTGCGGGTTCTTGGTGAGAAAGAATTGGCCAAGTATCTGGTTGATGAGGTTCAGGAAGTTTATCGTTTACAGGGTGTCAAGATCAACGACAAGCATATTGAGGTTATCGTTCGTCAGATGCTGCGTCGTGTCAAGATCAAGGCTGTTGGTGACACGCGCTTCCTGGCAGATGATTCTGTGGAGCGCTGGCAGTTTAATGTCGAAAACCAGAAAGTCCTCGCAGAAGGCGGGCAGCCAGCAGTCGGAGAACCGCTTATGCTTGGTATCACCAAGGCTTCTCTGTCGACCGAGTCGTTTATTTCCGCAGCGTCCTTCCAGGAGACGACTAAGGTGCTTACCCAGGCTGCAATCGAAGGTAAGAAGGATGGCCTGCAAGGCCTCAAAGAGAACGTTATTATGGGCCGCTTGATTCCGGCCGGTACGGGCGTTATCAAGTACCGTAGCGCGAACCTCTTGATCGACGATCCGGAAGAACGTCTCCCTGTTGTCGAGGAAATCGACGAGGACGCTGAGAATTATGAAGCGGAACTCGCGGAGATGGTCGTTGAAGAACCTGCTGAGATAGTCGAAGATGCTGATATCGAATAACTTTTTCGATCCGCAATAAAAAATAGTAGTTTGCTTTAAAATTGCTTGACAGAGGAGGCCCGCTTTGTTAGATTCAGCGGGTTTTCTCCTCTGAGAAAATCTGTTCTTTTAACGCTATGAATACGCAAAAATCGGGAGTGATTCTATGCCGACGATCAATCAATTGATCCGTATAGGTCGTGAGAAAAAGCAAGATAAGTCAACAACGCCTGCGCTGAAGGGTAACCCTCAGAAGCGTGGTGTCTGTACTCGTGTGTACACTACGACTCCGAAGAAGCCTAACTCTGCGCTTCGTAAAGTCGCTCGTGTGCGCCTGACTAACGGAATGGTTGTTACCTCCTACATCCCTGGTGTAGGCCATAACCTTCAGGAGCATTCAGTTGTTCTGGTACGTGGTGGCCGAGTAAAAGACCTTCCAGGCGTTCGTTATACGATCGTCCGTGGAGCTCTAGACCTTGCCGGTGTTAAGGATCGTAAGAAGTCGCGTTCCAAGTACGGTGCCAAGCGGCCCAAGTAATTAGAGATACGAAGAGGACGTTATGCCGAGAAGAAGAGAAGTAGCCAAGCGGGTTATCCTGCCTGATCCAAAGTTTCATGACCGATTGGTAGCCAAGTTCGTCAATGCTTTGATGATTGGTGGTAAGAAGAGTACTGCTGAACGTATTGTTTACGGTGCTTTCGACCTGATCAAGGAGCGCACTGGCGATGAGCCGGTTGAGGTTTTCAAGAAAGCTATTGAAAACGTTCGTCCGGTTGTCGAGGTCAAGTCTCGCCGCGTTGGTGGCTCGACTTACCAGGTTCCGGTTGAAGTTCGTTCCGAACGCCGCAATGCTCTGGCAATCCGTTGGATTGTTGGTTATGCGCGCGGCCGTGGTGAGAAGACCATGGAGGAGCGCCTTGCTGCAGAGTTTATGGACGCAGCTGGGAACCGTGGTGCCACGGTTAAGAAACGTGAAGACACTCATCGTATGGCCGAAGCTAACAAAGCCTTCGCTCATTATCGCTGGTAGGCGGAGGATTTACTGCTGTGGCTCGCAAAGTATCACTTGAAAAAACACGTAATATCGGCATCATGGCTCACATTGATGCTGGTAAGACCACAACTACCGAGCGTATTCTTTACTACACTGGCGTTTCCCACAAAATCGGTGAAGTTCATGATGGCGCTGCCACTATGGACTGGATGGAGCAGGAGCAGGAGCGTGGTATTACTATCACCTCCGCTGCAACGACTTGCTTCTGGAAAGACCACCGAGTCAATATTATAGACACCCCTGGTCACGTTGATTTTACCATTGAAGTAGAGCGTTCGTTGAAGGTCCTGGACGGCTCGGTTGCTGTTTTCTGTTCAGTCGGAGGCGTTGAGCCTCAGTCTGAAACGGTTTGGCGCCAAGCTGACAAGTACGGTGTCCCCCGTATGGCCTTTATTAACAAGATGGACCGTGTTGGCGCCGATTTTACTCGCGGTGTCGAGATGATTCGTGACCGTCTTGGCGCAAACCCTATTCCAATTCAGTTACCTATTGGTGCTGAAGACCTTTTCCGCGGCGTTATTGACCTTGTCCAGATGAAAGCGATTGTCTGGGATAACGAGGCGATGGGCGCTAATTATGAGGTTATGGATATTCCGGCAGAAATGCTGGACGAAGCCGAAGCTGCCCGTGAGGTAATGCTTGAAGAGATCAGCTCTGTTGATGAGGGGTTGATGGAGAAGTACCTGGGCGGTGAAGAGCTCACCATTGATGAAGTTAAGGCCGGTATTCGCAATGCGACTATGGCGTTGCAGATCAATCCTGTGCTGTGTGGTACTGCGTTTAAGAATAAGGGCGTGCAAACGCTTCTTGATGCAGTTATTGACTATATGCCTTCACCTCTTGATGTTAAGCCGATTCCGGGTATCGATCCTCATACCGGTGCTGAAGTGACGCGTCCTGCTGATGACAATGCTCCCTTTGCGTCATTGGCCTTTAAGGTCATGACTGACCCCTTCGTTGGGCAGTTGACTTTCTTCCGTGTTTATTCGGGAGTTGCCGAGGCTGGTGCACATGTTGTCAATGCCACCAAGGACAAGAAGGAGCGTTTCGGTCGCATCTTGAAGATGCATGCAAACAAGCGTGAGGAGATCAAAGCTGTTTACGCCGGTGATATCGCTGCCGCTGTTGGTTTGAAGTATACGACGACTGGCGATACTCTCTGTGATCCCAAGTCTCCTTGTATTCTCGAGTCAATGGAGTTTCCGGAGCCCGTTATTCATATCGCCATCGAGCCGAAGACCAAGAGTGACCAGGAAAAGATGGGTACTGCACTCGGTAAGCTGGTTCAGGAAGACCCTTCTTTGCGCGTCAAGACGGATGAAGAGACCGGTCAGGTCATCATCTCCGGCATGGGTGAGTTGCATCTGGAGATCATCGTCGACCGTATGAAGCGTGAGTTTAAAGTCGAGGCTAACATCGGCGCACCTCAGGTTGCTTATCGCGAGTCGATCACGAAGACCGTTGAAGTGCAGGGTAAGTTTGTCCGTCAGTCAGGCGGTCGTGGTCAGTACGGCGACTGTTGGCTGCGTCTTGAGCCACTTGAGCCTGGCGGTGGCTTCGAATACGTTGATGCAATCAAGGGCGGTGTCATTCCAAAAGAGTATATCCCTTCGGTTGGTGCTGGTGCTGAGCAAGCCGCAAAAAATGGTATTCTGGCTGGCTTCCCGCTGGTTGACATTCGTGTCACCTGTTACGACGGCTCCTACCACGATGTTGACTCAAATGAGATGGCTTTTAAAATTGCCGGCTCTATGGGTCTCAAGGAAGGTGCTGCCAAAGCCAAGCCGGTTCTGCTTGAGCCGATTATGGCTGTCGAGGTTGTTGCCCCTGAAGAATACCTTGGCGAAGTTATGGGCGATTTGAACAGCCGTCGTGGCCGTGTCTCTGGCATGGAAACACGGGGTGGGGCTCAGGTTGTAAATGCTCATGTGCCTCTGTCCAGCATGTTTGGCTACTCGACCGATCTGCGTAGCTCGACCCAGGGACGTGCTACCTACACCATGACTTTCGATCATTATGATCAGGTTCCCAAAGCGATTGCTGAAGAAATTATCAGTAAAACCAAGGGTTGATTTTAAGTTAACTTTTAGCAAACGAATATTTAGCAAAAAGAATATAAGGAGATAGGACCATGGCAAAAGCCAAATTTGAGCGGACTAAGCCGCATGTCAACATCGGAACAATCGGTCACGTTGACCACGGCAAGACGACCCTGACA
>JAOUDB010000592.1 GCA_029859485.1 Desulfuromonadales bacterium
GAAACGCTCTACAAGATTATCAATGCTCACGTCATCGAGAAACACCTCTTCACCCTCTCGAAGCATAACATCAGGGATCATTAGAATATCACCTAAGTCTTGTTCAGCCAGTTGAGTAAGTAAATCCTGACCAGTCAAAAGACCCGTAACAGTCACATGGCCACTAAAAAAATCGTTTTCGATAACATGCACACGCAAATCAAGTCCGCATTTGTCGGCAAGCCTTCTAGCAAAGGCTTTAATATCATCGGCTGCGGAGACCCCGGTCACCATGCTGATTGGTGGAAGATCCAAGGGCTCTGCGATATCGAGGACCTCGTCGGCCTGTGATCTGAATTGTGGAATCAAACCAACGCCATTCTCAACTTGGGACAGCTCTTCGTAGACAGAGAGGGAGGGGAAGTCTTTCTCTGCTTTCAGGTAAAGTTCGTCGGCAGCAAAGATGAAACGTGTGCCAAGCCTCTCAAGGAGGTTCTCCTGTGTGATTTCAACCCATTCAACCAGCTCAAGAGCTTCCTGACGCGTATGTGGTCGCAGTTCAGGAAGTCGCTGCCGATGCCCGGTCAACCCGACAGGCACAACAGCCAGGGATTTCACACAGGGCGCAAGTGCAACCAACTCTCTACAGGTTTGCGCCAGCTGTTCTCCATCATTGATCTGCGGGCAAACCACCACCTGGGTATGCACCTCGATGCCCCCTGCAACTAACTGCTGAAGAATCGGCATAACATCCGGTGCAGGGTTGCCCAGCAACTTCTGTCGCAACATATGGTCGGCGGCATGAACTGAAACGTAGAGGGGCGACAACTTTTTATTGAGGATTCTCTGCAGGTCTTCTTCAGTGAGGTTGGTCAGCGTCACGTAGGCGCCGTAAAGAAAAGAGAAGCGGTAATCCTCATCCTTGACATAGAGGGTTCGACGCATGCCACGCGGTAGTTGATGGACAAAACAAAAAACACAATTATTGCCGCACTGTTTAGGTTCCGGATGCGGAAGGACCAGGCCAAGCGGCTCCTCTGAATCATGCTCGACATCAAGTGCCCACAGATCCCCGGAGGCTCTTTTCAATGCAACATGGAGAGACTCTTTGGGTTCTTCGATCAGGTAATCGACCAGGTCATTAACAGGCTCGCCATTAACGGCAACAAGACTGTCTCCAGCCTGAATTCCCAGTTCCTCAGCAATACTGCCAGCTTCTACCGATAATATTTCAAGCATTGTTAAACCTGCTGTTTCTAATTATTTCACGAAAAGACAAAGGCCCCAGGCCAGAGCTTTCCGGCGAGGGACCTTTAATGTGTCTATCGACCAGATAAAAATCAGTCGCGACCACCATGAAGGCGGAAATTACCGTCTGCTGAGGTGATCGAAGTGATGGCATGTTTGTAAAGCAAGAGGTCACCGCTGCTGTCTACCAAAACACAAAAGCTGTCAAAAGACTTAATGTGCCCTTTGAGTTTTTCGCCAGACATCATGGAAATTTCTACGACGACTCTCTCTTTACGTGCCTGGTTAAGATATTGATCCTGAATATTGAATGGTGATTTAGCCATAACAACCGCTCCTTTTCTAAATGCAATAGAATTCATGAATCATTTGTCGAATTGTAACAAAGTCGGCAGAGGATTCAAGCCAAATCATTGATTTGTCTTTACGAAACCAGGTTAATTGTTGTTTTGCATAGCGTCTTGTTGCCTGCTGCAGACTATCGAGAGCCTCCTCATACGTCATCGCGCCACTCAACAGAGCAAAAGCCTGACGATAACCGATAGTGCGCAAGGTCTTTAAAGCAGGGTCATAGCCAGCTTTCAACAAGGACTCTGCTTCTTCCAGCAAGCCCTCTTCAAACATAACTTTGGCTCGCTGGTTGATTCGCTGGTACAGGGCGTCTCGATCCATATGCAAACAGATCTTGATGGTTCGATACGGCTGTCCTCTAAAGCCATGGTCATCCTGCAAGGACGACAAAGGTTTTCCTGACTGTTCGTACACTTCCAGGGCACGGACAATCCTGATCAGATCATTGGGGTGCAAACGGGCAGCAGATTCAGGGTCCACCTTGGCAAGTTCTGCATGCAGCACCGAACGGCCTTCTTTCTCAGCCCTCCCTTGCAGATGATCACGAAACGCCTGATCAGCAGAAGGCGCATCCAGAAGCCCTTCCGTAAAAGCCTTGATATAGAGACCCGTACCGCCAACCAGGAAGGGGCGTTTATTCCTTTGTAAAATGTCT
>JAOUDB010000593.1 GCA_029859485.1 Desulfuromonadales bacterium
TGCCAGGGTCGGTCCATATTGACTCGGCGAATAAACCTTTAAATTTACTTAATAGTGTGCTATTGTTCGTGCATGAATACTACAGATGCACGCAAACTCAATCAGCAAGCTCAGTACGAACTTCGTAAACAAGTTGTTCGTTTACGTGAAAAGGGGCTGGACAACAAAGCCATATCTGAAATCGTCGGTCTTAGTCAATGCCACATCAGTACAATTTGTAAGAAATACGAACGTGGCGGTCTAGACGCCATCAAGCCGGGGCTTCGCGGTCGTCGGCATGGTGCACAGCGCGAACTGACAGCCGAACAGGAGGTCGGCATCCAGAAGCTGCTGGTGGACAAGACTCCGGATCAACTAAAACTGTCCTTTGCCCTGTGGACTCGCGAGGCAGTTCGCTTGGCCATCAAACAAATTTACGGTCGAGATCTGCCACTCCGAACCATTTCAGACTATCTGAAGCGCTGGGGCTTTACCCCGCAGAAACCGACTAAACGAGCCTACGAGCAGAATCCCAAGCTCGTTGCCCAGTGGCACGAGACGGTCTATCCAGAAATCCAGGCTCTCGCCAAGCAGGAGAAGGCCGAGATTCACTGGGGTGACGAGACCGGCATCCAGAACAACGCATACAATGCTAAAGGCTTTGCTCCCAAAGGTAAAACGCCCGTTGTTCGGATCAATGCCACCAAGAGCCGGGTTAACATGATCTCGTCCATTACCAACCGTGGCAAGGTGCGGTTCATGCTGTACAAAGAGAATATGACATCGCAGGTCCTGATCAGGTTCATGTCCCGATTGGTCAAGGGAGCTGACCGCAAGGTGTTTCTGATTCTGGATAACCTGCGTGTCCATCACAGCAAGCTCGTTAAAGCCTGGCTGAAAGAACACGAAGAGGAGATCGCGGTCTTTTATCTCCCGTCGTATTCACCGGAGCTCAATCCCGATGAGTATCTCAATGGCGACCTTAAGCACTGTATCCGGTCTGGTCTCCCAGCACGGACGGAAAAAGCCTTGACCAAGAAAACACGGTCGTTCATGCGAAAGCTGCAAAATCGACCCAAGCATGTCAGCAACTATTTCAAGCACCCCAAGATCGCTTATGCTGCATAACTTAACTGTTTAATCGCCGGAGCAATATGACCGCTTGGGTTCCCTCCTCAGTGGTCTTTCTTGTAATACAGGGACAGTAGAATTACGCAACTCTACCAATCTGAATCCTACCTATTTGTTATGAGGTAAATATAAAAGCAGTTTCTTTGATCTCGGTTTATCACTGATGTAAATTGGAAGCTTTTTACTGCCATTTAGACGGACGACTTGTTGAGTCTGCAATTGCTGTAGAGGGGGATCACATGTTCGATACTGTACCTGAGTGGGTCGAAAGTCAGGGGAAACCCATCAACGGATTAGACCTCACCGGCCTGCGTTTGCCCGTTGACGCGATCAGTAATTTTCAGCTGATTGGCATCACAACAGTTACACCAAGAATTCGCTTCCTCTCAATTAGAGCCTGGATCATAAAAGCCTTCAGTGAGTCAGGATTGCCGAACAGTTATGAATCTTTTGCAGACTTTGCGACCCGTGCCGAAACGGCAATCGTTTATGCCATTCTCCTCAACAATCGCAACCTTCCCTATCTACCTGGCGTTACCAAGGCGCTGGATATCATTGACGAAGAAGACGGTCCGATAGTTCTAGAGAAATTGGTCGACCAACCTGGCTACAATCTCTATGCGGGGACTAGCTATAATCTGTTCCTTGGCTTCGCTCAAGAGAATGGTATCCCGGGACTGACCGAGGAACGGGGCGTGCCTCTGGCTAAAGTGTTTGAGGAACTGATCAATCACACAGCTTTCTTTAAAGACCTCAAGGCAAACCCTTCCCTCAACGTTTCTTCCCGAACAGACCTGGCCGAGCTGGGGCATGTTATCCATCTCGAAGAGATAGACGATGCCGAACGAACCTGTCTTTTGTCAGCGTTGTTACCTGCACAGCCTGCCGAAAATTGGATCAACCGCGAGACGAGGCGCGTCGGTGCCTACACCCTACTTCTTGAGCTTGCCAAACGCCACCAAGGGTTACCAAAGGAAGACGATATATTCGAGGCGGCTTTGGCGAAAGAGAATCCTCTCCCGGAACAATTGGTCCCCGTACTTGATGGATATCTGTGCTACCGGGTTCGTGATGCTCTTGCAGTGGGCCATGAGGCACTCCTTGGTCTGGTATGTAGTGA
>JAOUDB010000113.1 GCA_029859485.1 Desulfuromonadales bacterium
CCGTCAAGTTGGTCTTGAGATCGGTAATTACCTCGAGACGCTCGTTCGGATCGAAACGGTCCCAGTAGTCCGCCTGAAGACCGTAGCTGGTGGCAAAAACTTTTTTGGATTCAAGAACCAAACTGGGGAAACCGCCAGCAATGTTGATCTCGATAATTCGCATCTGGAAGTTCGGGGCTTTAAAGTGGGACGGGTTGCGAGCGACAAAAGCTGTGTACGTCGCATTTGCATCGTTGTATCGACGTTTGTCGAAATAGTATTCTCCCAAATTGCTGTAAACGAGATCTTCGTAGCTTCGGGCACCATGTTGAGAAAAATACGCTTCGATGATCTCGGCACCCCCGAGGGAAGAGAAGCTCAAGCTTATGACGCGGAAGGTATCATCAATTCGCTGACGTTCAAGCTCGTCTTCGGCCTGATAAAAGTCATAGCCCACTGCAACCTTGTAATCGAACAAGGCGATAAAATTATCCAAAGCATCCTCGTACAACTCCTGCTTGTAGAATGTCCAACCGAGCTTGTAGAGGGCAAACGGATAGTAGAAAGATTTTTTCCCGATCGATACAATCTCCAGATAAGCCTCTTCTGCATCAAGATACTGCCGACGTGTAAAGTAGTATTCAGCACGACGGAACTGGACTTCATCAATAAAGCGTGACTTCGGATAGTCACGTACTAAACGATTCATAACCAGCATGGCCTCGTCGACCTGCCCGAGTTCCTCGTAGGCACGAGACATCTGATACAGCACCTGATCGTTTCGGTCGTAAAGCGGATACTCATCGAGAAGTTTCTGATAAAGTGCAATCGCTTCAAGCGGACCAGCACGTTCAAGGTCGAGTAGCCCCTTTTCTTGTTTGACTCCGTCTCGATCTTGGGCAACAACACCTTTGGAAACGGTAGCACGCTCGGCAAAATCAGCATTCGACTCGCTTCTCTGCGGTGACGAATCAGGCATGAGCGTTGGAGCAATATCCCTGATCATGGCAGTTTCATGACCCTGGAGAGCGACAGACGAGTCGTTCTCATTTGAGCCATGGCTCGATGTAAGCAGGCCGTACTCTTTTTCAACTTTCAAGTCGGCGAGTCGGCGGATTGCTTCTGCCGACAATGCTGAATCAGGGGTCTCTACCAGGAATCTCTGATAGCTCATCATAGCCTTCTCAAGACCACCCTCGAGCTGTTCGTCAGTAATATCGATCTGTCTATTGCGCAGTTCGGCAATCGTCCCCTGTTGATCGATAGTCGAACAGGCGCTGAGAATCAGCGGTATCGTGCATATCGAAAATCGAAACCAGTTCATTGTTCCACTCTTTCCAGGCCCTGGGCTCTGGCGGCACGGTCATAACTATCAGCCAGGGCAAAGCGGGTTTTGACGATGAATTCATCCAGCCGTCCTTTTCGTATTGTCAGTTCGTTGATGGCCATTACCTCCAGTAAATGCCCTTGTCTTGCTTTCAGTAAGCTGACTTTCTTTTTGGACTCCGAAATACGATGGCGCTGTCGGCGGATAGTGTCGTCATACCCCTGATAACTTTGCGTAGCGGCTTGGCGCGTGCGTACAAACGTGGTGTATTGACGCTTCAGGTGATCCATGTCCTTGTTCAAGGCATGAAGGTGATGATATGCATCGGTCAAACGACGATCGTAATCAGTGTAGATATTCCAAGTCAGGGCGCCGCGCAGTCTATCAATCCGGTCTGCAACCATTCTCGGGACCGGCCTGCCGTCGATAGTCAAATTATGTGCCATCTGGTCAAGCTGCATAGTAATTATCCGCTCTTCAGCTGTTGCCAGATAATCGGGTCGCGGTGCCGACAACATGGCTTTCAATTTCTTTTCGATATGCTCGCGTTGCTCCTGGCGTAGGCGCATTTGCGAGTCGAGCTCTCGGAACGCTTTATCGATCGTTGGCAGCATTGGTTCGTAATAGTCCCGACGGGTTTCAATAAGCTGCTCAAATGCATCGAGATCACGTTCCCAGGTCGCCAATTTTTTGAGTAATTCTTCGAGGTCGACGTAATTTTTCAGCGACTCCTGGAAATCGTGCGAAACCATTAACTCGAGCAGATAATAGGTTTCCGGGGCCTCTGGAAGATTACGCAGCCTGACCACCCAGTTGTTGTTCTGCTGCAATTCTTGGTTTGTCAGGGCTTCGAGGAAGCGACCTTCATGGATACTGTCAATCGAGTCGCCAAGTCGATCGACTTCACTTTTGAATGTCTCTAGGGCACGGCCATACAATAAGGCGGCTTTGCCATAATGCTGAAGTTTGCCATAGGAGTATGGCAGGCCGAGCAAGGCTTCCTGAACCGCCGCATCCGTTACTTGCCGTTCGACCAAGATGGTCCAGGGGACAATGGACCGTTCATATCGGCCCAAAGCGGCATCGGCCCACCCCCAACCAAGCAGTGCACGATTGGAGAAGACACCTTTTAGGCGTACCCGTTCGAGCACCTGCTGTGCGCCTTGAGGATCGTCTTCCTCAAGAAGCTTGTAGCCCAGCACAAGATTTGCTTTGTCCTTGATCGCAAGCGTGGCAGGGTCTCTGCTTACTATTTGTCCTGTTAGATCGAGATAATGACGACCCTCCTGCTGATTGCCATCGCGCAGCAGAGCAATACCGAGATTGTAGGACGTAAAGCCTTCGTATTCATCGTCACTCATGAGTTGTTCGAGGATAGGAACAGCATCCTCATTGCGACCTAGGGCCAAGTATATCTGTGCCCTGAGAAACTCTACATCCCGATGAATTTGTACGGGCACATCACCCTGGATTCGTTCGATCGCATGCATGGCATTGACCGGTTGGCCTTTCTGAAAGTAGATCCGGGCCAGACGATAGAGTGCTTCATTTTTCACGGTCTCTGATACGTTGCCGTCGACGACTGCTTTCAGAGCGCGTCCGGCACGCTGGTGCATCCGGTACGCCAATTCGAAATCACCCACGGCAAACTCAGCCTGGTTTAGATGCTCGTACAGGCTGTCGAGCACAGGCTGATCAAGTTGATAGACCTGGACCAGTTCAGTATCAAGGCGGGAGATCGCATCGAACCAATTGTCCTGGAACGCCAGGTAAAGAACCTCTCCGTAATAAAGATCCTGTAAGTCACGAGGCGCGGTCGTACTGACCCAATTCGCGTTGTCCTGGTCAGCTCCAGCTGAAACCATGGTCGCGACGCTGTGAAACATCAGTCCTGTTAGCAGGAATATCAAGAACCGTCTGGTCATAATTTAGAGCTCTTTGAGTTCAATAACTTCTTCAGCCTGACCGGGGTTGGACAGAATGATTTCAACAGCCTTTGGCCCCACCGATTTTTCGATCAAGAAGCTTTCGCTACGGCTGAGGTCGCTGTCCCCCTTTCTCTTTCCCAGCATAGTCACTTGGACCTCGTGTTCTCCAGAGCGAAGATTGCCGGTGTAGATGCGCTGCATCCCACCTTTCTTGAGCGCTTCAATTTCCTTGTAACTATATATATGGTGAGCAACGGCCTCGCCATTTATACGAACGTCCAACGAGTCGAGCAGAAATGTGTCATCCGCTGTAAGAGTCACGAACACAGCCACCTGAGTATTTGATGGATAAAGAAGCTTTTCTTCCAATTGGTTCAATTCTGTTGCGATCTCCAGGACATCGCTTTTGATCTCCTGGACCTGCTCATCAAGACCCTTCATCTGTTGCTTCGAGACTGCTTCGGCGTGAGCAGTCATCAATAGCAGGGATGCAATCACTGCAAGGATGATGAAGATCAAGCCCTCCCTGTCGGCGACAAGCCGCGGCTGCAGCGAGATTTTGTGTGAAAGCGATGTTTTAACCATGCGTTCCCCCTTTAGATTTTGCCAATCAGGTTGATAAAAAAGCCCTGGTGGTCGTAGTCGTAATCTGTCAGATCGTCAGAAAAACTGCTGAAGCTGTAGCCGACGCCCAGCTTTATGTTTTCACCAATGTGTCGGTAGATCGCCATGACAGTGCCCTTTTTCCGATCTTCGGCATCCGGCAGGTCCAGTATCCGGCCTTCGATCATTGCGTCCCAGTGACGCATAACATGCCAGTCGAGGCGAACGATCCCGAGATGAGCGTTGCTGTCAAAATAATCGGCGTTCTCGCGATCCAGACTAACCTCGCCCAAGCGATAGGCGTATTTGCCGCCGATGGTCCAACGTTGTGATAGATCATACGTCACATCGATTGACGCAATATGACTACGCTGCATCACGCCAGCACCTGAATCTAGCGTACTGACCTGTTGGTCTGCCGGGAGATTATAGAAGTACGTGTATTTGGCGAGGGCATTGAGCCGGTCGTTTTTGACGGGACGATAGGCATATCCAAGAACTACTTCAGTAAATTCGGCGTTATAATAGTTGCCTTCGGAGCTATCACTATAGGCATAATTTAGCCTGCTGATCAGTCGCCAGTCTTCAAAGGCTTGATACTTGAGGTCAAGCTTCACCAACCAGGTTGTCCGTGTGGACGTGCTGGTGTCCGATTGTTCGGCATCATCAACCCGGTATTCGATAGCACTGGCAAGCATCAACTTATCAAACCCGTAACCAACTCGGATGCTCGCTGCTGTCCGTTTGAGTTCTGCCCCGGTCTGATACTCTCGGAGAGTTCCGAAATCAAGGTTGCCGCCCAGATTCAGTCGGTCGTTGGGCGCCAAATCGACACCAGTGGAGTGCATTAAACCGGTAGGTATTTCGCCGTAGGTATAACGTTCCTCAGCGTACATGCTCAGAGAGTCCGAATAGCGTGTACGGAAACCTGAGATAAGGTTCCCCTTTCGGGCCCGCACACCGTTGTCGGTGCGCTCATTTTCGAGGGCATAATTCAAATACAGGGTGGTCCGATCAGAATATATGTACTCTGTCCCAACGCGACCCGCGGCGCCATGGTCTCCTTCTGACAGCTCACCATTGACGTTGAAACGATCTGTCAAGCGGTAACTGCCTCCGACTCCAGCACGGAAGTTGTCTTCACGGTTGCCGGTTGTCTGCAGGGTCCCTTGGGCGAAGCTGTAAGCGGTCCAACGGGATAAAGAATCGAACTCGAGCTGTAAGACGACATCGGTCCTGTCACCTTCTTTCTGGGTCAGCGGAACCTGAACCTTGGGAGAATTGTCATCGCGAGTGTCGTAACGAACACCGGTGCTCAACGTCCAGCGGCTCAAGAATTTTGCTCTGAAATCGATTTCGGCCGTGGTGGTTTCCAGCCCGTCCTGCTCTTCGTTGCGGTCTCCCTTGAAATTCAGGCTCAACCAGGACGAGACCGGTAGAGTTGCCGTCCCACCGTATTTGGTGATATCTCTGGCCGGGATCAACCCTGCTCCCATGTAACCGGCTTCAGCATCCAAGTAATACAGTGTAAAGCGACCGCGACCACTCTCGATCAGATCCTTAACGCCGAGGCTGGTGTCGACACGATAAGCAGAAGCATCGGTCTTTTGACCACCCACAAACATGGGCGAGTTAAAATCATAACCACCGTCGTTGGATTCGGAGATAAAAGCCCCGACACCTTCGCTGTAGCCAGCTTCTAACTTGACCCAGGTCTCCTCGGATTTGCGGATCGTCACGTTGGTACCGTAAAGATCGTTATCCTCGTCTTCTTCTTTGGCATGACTGGCCGTAACACCGACTTTCAAGTGATCATTGACCCAGTATTGCATTTGTCCGCCAGCGCTCATCGTGTCAAGATCTTTGACGCCAGGGGTAAATTCATATCGTGAGACCAAGAAAACCGGGTTGCCACTGAGCGTATCGGACCTGACCAGCAACCCGTCGTCTACCGTCGTTTCAAGTGGCTGGGTCAGCAGCACACGCCCCTGCAGGTAATCAATCGTGTAGTCGAGAGAGGGGGTGAGGTTCTTGACACCTAAAACGATGTTGGTATCTTTGTCACGTATCTCTACCTGCAAACGCTCGGAACCAGCAAGAATGTCCTGGTGGCGCAGGTAATACAGCGAACCGCCTGTCCCTTGGAGTTCATCGAGGCCAGCAACGGTCCCCGGGTCTGCTGCGAAGCCGTCGGCGACAAAGCGTTCTTCTCCAAAACTGGTCGTGTCCAGAGTTTGATAATGCAGGTTGGCACCATACAGACCACGGTTCACCTGGGCCATTTCGTTTTCGGCATAGGCGATATCAAAATTGCCCCACAGACCGTAATTCTTTTCCTTGTCCACTCTCAGGTAGAATTTACCGTCAGTCGGTGCATCTTCCGTCACGGTGCTGTCGTCCCCGAAGGTCGGATAGTGATATTTCGGATCGATTCGGCGGAACAAGGCCTCTGGTGATTTATCCATAAAGTTTGAGAAAATATCTTCGATTGGCCCTTCCTGGGTATCGGCACTTGCTTTCAGTTCCCAGCCGTCGCCAAGTTGACCCTTTGTGTAAAATGCAAAGCGTCCATCGAGATTTGTACCGTCGGTATAGTTTTCGTTGTCCGGTGCGAGCAGCTTGCCATTGTCTTTAGTTTTGTTTTCGGACAGGGTTACATCCGCAATCCCGACATAGAACCAGTCGCTTTTTTTCAACTGAAGATCCCGCAGAAACAACTCGCCATTACCGTCTTTGTCGAGTACCGCGACCTCAACGGTGTGAGCACCATCAGGTAGAATTTCCTCCACGATAAACCGGCCATTGTTATCTACGGGAACTTTCAAGCCAGCCATCCAGACGTCATGCCCTTCAGGAATCGAACTGCCTTGCGCCGAGACAGTCCCACCTCTGATCGGGATGTTTTGCCTGGCAAGGCGAGTCTCGCCGTATCCGGCCAGGAGCTCTTGCTCAGGGTCTACTTGTCCTGAGAGCGGTTCCTGCTCGTCAACCACCCACAATGGCTGTGGATCCGTTTCATCGAAATGCCCTCCTTGATCATAGACCCGCACCAGATATTTCAACTGGTCAACCGGTGCGGAGAACGTGGCCTGACCGAGCTGCCACCGGGCCATGCCGTCACTGCCCATCTCGATTACGACCAGTGGGGTGTCGTTTATGGACTGCTGTTCGTCAAACACCCTGACCTCGGCGCGCTCAATGAAACTGTGATAATTGGTGTACAGGCGGAAACGGACGAGATCCTCGAGCAATTCGGTATCAACCACATCGCGGTAGCGCACAGAACGAGGCCAGGCAGTGACATTCAGACGCGGTTTGATCGAAAGCCCATCATGTTTGAACTGGATTTTTGCCTGGTCAAGTGCGACATCCGTACACCGTTGTACATCGGCGATACTTTTGCCAGGATCGTCGAGTGGCTTGCCGTCCACCGTGATCCGCATGAGGTTTAAACCAAAGGGGTTTGCCGGTTCGACTTCACGGTTCAGGCGGGTAATCTCCACCCCTTCATAATCGTCAAGCGGAAACAGTTCGTCGTAGATGACCTGCACTTCGACGCGCGAGGTGTTTGATTCGATGAAACCCGCGTTAACAACGTCATCTGATTGAACATAACCCCGCCCTTCGA
>JAOUDB010000594.1 GCA_029859485.1 Desulfuromonadales bacterium
CTTCAAAGGAGGGTAAAATGACAACATTGTCCGGCGCTGTTTTGGCTAGGAAGGCTGTACCGCGCAAATCAGTGATGGTCTCGAAAGCTTCGCCCGCCAGCATGCGCTTGGCGAGTGCCACAAGAGCGGTTTCCGCCATACCGAACAGGAGCAGGTCGGCCTTGCTGTCGACCAGCACTGAGCGCCTGACCTTGTTGTCCCAATAATCATAGTGAGCCAGACGACGCAGGCTCGCTTCGATCCCCCCGACGACCGTTGGTAGACCTTTGAAGGCACCTTTGACTGCAGCGGTATAAGCGATGACCGCACGATTTGGGCGCGCTCCGGAACGCCCTCCCGGAGTGTAGGCATCATCGTTACGTACCTTCTTGGCGGCCGTGTAGTGATTGACCATGGAATCCATGGCACCGGCCGAAATTGCCGCAAAGAGACGTGGTTGCCCCATGACTTTGAAGCCTTCCACATTTCGCCAGTCTGGCTGTGCGAGAATGCCGACTCGCAAGCCTTCGTCTTCAAGCAGGCGCGCGAGGAGTGATGTGCCGAAAGAGGGGTGGTCGATATAGGCGTCCCCGGTGACGAAGAGCACATCGAGTTCGTCCCATCCTCTCTCGATCATCTCCGCGCGACTGCATGGAATGAATTTATGTTGCTTGGTTTCGCTCACCTAGGGCCTACTTCTTCTGTGCTCTGTTGATCAGATCGTAAATCGCTTCAGCCATCAGCCGATAACCGGTCGCGTTGGGGTGAATAACGTCGCTCTTCATGCTGTTGTCACTGAGCAGATCAACAAGAATCTCCTTTTGCAAGGGGATCGTGTGCTGGTCAGCAATTTGCGAATAAAGCTCCGGTACCTGCAGGCCAAAGCCGAACTTCGGCACGCCAACCAGAACGACATCAGCACCTCGTGAGCGGATCAGGGTGATCATCGCATCAAGGTTGCTGCTTGTGGTTACCTGATTCAGCTTGCGAAGGAAATCGTTGCCGCCGTGGCAGAGGATGACGAGCGTCGGGTTGTATTCCTCCAGAACAGCAGGGAGACGTTTTAACCCGACGGCTGATACTTCCCCGGGAATACCGCCGTTGATCACCTGCCTGCCGAGCAGTTCAGAGAGCACGTCCGGGTAGGATTGTCCCGCAGAGGCTCCCGTGCCATGAGTGAGACTGTCGCCGAAAGCGAGCACCACGCTCTCCTGGTTCAACGGTTTGATGCCGGGGCCGGAGTCGCAGCCGGTGAAGAGCAGACTAGAAAAAAAGAGCGTGAAAATAAGGAAAATGCTTCGACGCATGATGTCCTCGTGTCAGAATGTGTATGCGAGTCAACCTGAACCCATCATGGCATAGATGGCACGTATAAAGGAATCCCTCTGTTGGAACAGTGGCTCTTGGAATATGGCTACCCCGCGCTCTTTCTGCTCAGCTTTCTGGCCTCCACGCTGGTGCCGCTTGGTAGTGAATGGTTGTTGGGTGTGTTGCTGCTGAATGGCTTTGACCGAACGATCACTGTGCTGGTGGCAACCCTTGGTAACAGCTGTGGTGCTCTGACGACCTACGCCATCGGGCTCTGGGGAGGGCCCTACCTTATCCAACGTCTTTTGCGGATCAGCCCGAAAAGTCAAAGACGGGCTGAGCTTCATTTTAACCGTTATGGCAGCTGGGCTTTGCTCTTTTCGTGGCTGCCCCTTATAGGTGATCCCCTTTGCCTGGTTGGTGGTCTGTTGCGTACCGGCCTCTGGCGGTTTATTCTGCTGGTATCGGTCGGAAAGTTTGTTCGTTACCTGGTGGTAGCTAAGCTGGTTCTGGAAGGTACAAAGGCTTTTTAACGCAGAGAATAATGGTCCTGACTCCTCTAGTTAGTCTGAAAATGAGAAGGCTTCCCTTTGCGTTCTTTGCGTCTTTGCGTTAAACCTTTTTTAAAGGTGTTTTTTTAAGGTTTAAATCTTATGGACAAGAATTTCTGGCACAGGCGTTGGCAAAAGAATGAGATCGGTTTTCACATGACCGACCCTCACCATTTCCTGCAGCAATTTTTCCCGCTCTTGCAAACACAACCCACCGACAGTGTCTTTGTTCCACTTTGCGGCAAGAGCCCTGACCTGGTCTGGTTGCGCGAAGAAGGTCTCAAGGTCGTCGGTATTGAATTAAGCCGAACGGCTATCGTGGCTTTTTTCAATGAGAATGATCTGCCCGGCCATTGGACTGATGAGGCGGTTCTCCCCTTTTGTTC
>JAOUDB010000595.1 GCA_029859485.1 Desulfuromonadales bacterium
TCTGTCTGTTTTTCATGTTGTTTTTCATGTTGTTTTTCATGTTGTTTTTCATGTTGTTTTTCATGTTGTTTTTCATGTTTGCGCCTCCAGTAAGTTTCTGGTAACTTTGAGACTCTTGATTTTACTTGTGGGGAGCTATATGTCACTCGAGCAAAGACGCAACCTGCTCATTGAACTATTGAATGATTCCGAGGAAGACGTTCGCGTTGCTGCGGCCGCCGCACTTGAATGCCTTGAATCGTTCCAGGATCTGCAGCAGATTATTCAAGAGCTCAAGTCCGACAAGCGTGGCCAGCGGGTCAAGGCGATTTTTGCCATGGAGAAGGTTAAGTCGACGGATATTTTCCCGCATCTGATGGGCTTGCTGAAAGACCCTGATGCCGATATCCGGGGTGCCGCAATCCAGGTCCTCGGTGCAAAAGGCCACCCTAAATCGCTCAGCAGTCTGGTCAAGCATCTCAAAGATCCGTCTCCCTCCGTTCGCGTTCATACTGCAGAAGCTCTTGGCCACTTTGATGATGTGCGCCTTGCTCCTTATCTTGTCTCCTTGTTGGAAGAAGATGACGATCAGTTGGTAGCGAGTGCCGCGAGATCTCTTGGTTCTATCGGTTCTCCCGACAGCGTTCAACCACTGATGAATTTGACCAAGGATAGTCGCGCGACAGTTCGCGTTGCTGCTGTTGAGGCGTTAAGTGAATTGCCGCTGAAAGGCTAGTTCCTGGGACTGGAGGCTGGTTTATGGGGCTGGTTGAAAAATTAATAAAGGGCCGGAAGAGAATTCTTCCGGCCCTTGTCTGCTTTAGGAATCAAAATCGAAGAAGTTCGTTACGTCGATGCCCTTTGTCTGTGGATCGACCTCGGCAATAATGCTTCTTGGCTGGTTTGGCCGTAATTGTATTCTGCGCGGTTCTTCGAGGAGTTCGCCCGCAGCGTTGAAGATGATTTTGATGTCGACCAGGCTGGTGTTTTGGGTGTCAACCTTGGTGACCAGACCGATTTCGTTGTTGTCAAGGCGGACAAGGCTGCCGACCGGGTAAGCTCCGAGCGATTCAACAAAGTGCAGGACAAAGTCAGGGTGTAATGAAGACCCGGAAATCTCTTTAAGACGTGCAATGGCCCTACGGGGTGTGAAGGGCCGTTGGTAAGAACGTAGCGTGGTCATTGCATCGTAGGCGTCGGCAATGGCTGTCATCTCTACCAGCGGTGAGGCGATGTTGTCGACGGCATTGGAAGGGTAGCCAGTCCGGTCGTAACGCAGATGATGGCCGAGGACAATCTGCATGACTTCCGGGGTAACCCCCTCCATCTCCTTGATGATTTCGGCACCGAAACCGGGGTGCTCTTTGATTGCGTCAAATTCGGCATCAGTGAGCCGTCCTGGCTTGGTGATAATGTCGACATCAATACGCAGTTTGCCAAGATCGTGCAACAGCCCGCCGAGGCCAAGGGTTTTAAGTTGCTCCTCAGTTAGATTGCAAGCTCTGCCGACGGCAAGGGCCAGTACCGAGACATTGACCGAATGGGTAAAGGTATAGTTGTCGTAATCTTTGAGCATCGACAAGGCCATCATGGCATGAGGTTCTGTCATGGTTAACTGGGCCATGCTCTTGACGACGTTGATTGCTTCGACAGAAGAAGGGATCTCGCCCATGCGAACATCCTGGAAAATCTGGTCAACGACCTTTAGCGCCTTACGATAGACCTTGCGTGGTTTCTGCTCGTCGTCATCATCTTCCGCAGCGACAGCGCGGATTTTTTTGACCCCTTGCGAAGCCAGGGCGTCAGCAAAATCCTGACCTTTGCCGCCTCCGGAATGGATCAGGTTCAACAACGATTGGATCTCAACGGCCGAGAGGCCTGCCATGAATTCAAAGCCTATCAGTTCGCGAGATTCAAGAAGCGTTGCAAGCTCGGTGGCAGCCGGTAATTCATCCATGAAGAGATGGTCTTCGACAAAAAGAGTCCCCTCCAAGAGTCCCATCCTAATTAACTTTTTGTGCTGCAATAAACCGAACAGGCCGTCTTGCAGGGACTCGACCTGTTTGGCTGTGGCGGGGTGGTTGACAGCGTAGAGGCGTAGCCCTTTAATGGCCGCTGCCAGTACCTGTACGACCTGTTTTATTTCATCAACGTTCATGTGTTTGCCTTGTCCAGCTGCATGAGGGCCTGCGCTGCTGCCCGAGCGACATTCGTGGCCTTGTCATTCGTCGCTTCTTCCA
>JAOUDB010000114.1 GCA_029859485.1 Desulfuromonadales bacterium
ATTGAGCCTGAGTCACTTCAAGGCCAAGCGCTAACTCCAGCTGCTTCTGTTGGGCGCGCAAAGCTCCCAGCCGCGCTTCAGACAGGGCAATTTCGGCTCCGGATTGATAACCGTCGAAGAGCTTGAAGCTCAAATTAACACCGGCCATCCAGGAGTCGCCGTCACCATCCAGAACGGTCCCCTGGTCGTACTGGTAACGGGCAAAACCGTCAACTGTTGGCAAGCGAGTGCCGCGTGCCGCAGCCAGCTGTGATTCCCCGGCCTCAAGAGCTGCTGTCAAGCTCCTTAACTCCGGGCGCTGTCGCGGATCGGGATCTGTCGGCAGGGTTGGTCCTTCTGCGTCATTGATCTCGATCTTCAGATCCTCTCCCGGTAAACCCAGCAGCGTCAGAAATATCTTTCTGGCCAAATCAAGATTATGCTGCGCCTCAATCAGGTTTTTCATGGCTACAGACTTCTCCACCTCAAGATTCAGCAAGTCAAGCTTGAGGAGATCCCCTGCGTCATAGCGGGCCTGCGCAAAAGTCAGCGAGGATGTGATAGCTTCCAGCGCCTTGTGTCGTGCTAGCACTAGCTTTCCGCCTTCGATAATACGCTGAAAACCGCGGAAGACTTCAAACTCAAGCCTTAGGCTGACTGCCTCACTTGCGGCGGCGGAGAGGTCGACCCCGGCTCTGGCAGCATTCTTGTGCGCCAGATCCTGACCACCGTTGTAGAAGCGGTACTTTACCCCAACGCCCAGTCCGAGGTTGTCGGTACGCCCGGGATTGTTAAAGTCGATCCCCGGAGAAAATTCCCCCTGGTTGAGAATATTCCCAAAGGAATACATCGGGTTGTTCGTCTGGATGTAGTTGCTGAAGAGTTCGACTTGGGGATAAAAAGTCACAGAGGACTTCTGCAGCATGGCCTCAGCCTCAATAATTCGCTGCGTGGCCAATTGGCTGTCCGGGTTGTTCTGCCGGGCAAAAGTGATGGCCTGCCGAGCGGTCCAGATCTCGGGAAGTTCCGAACCGGCGGCAAACACCGGCAGGTAGATCAGTAGGGTTAGAAGAAGAGAAAAGAATTGCTTAGCTTTCATTGCCTTGCCTGTCATTATTGGCCTTGACGGTCTTGAGTGCAGATATGCCGATAAAGGGGTGAAAGTAATTCACCGCAAACGACAAGTCCGTCAGATAAATCAAAAGAGATTACCCACACCAGATATTCAAAAAAACATATATATTGTTTTTACATTAACGTCAACCTTGAACGTTAATAATAGCATGTTATTGGCTATTTTTAATCTGAGGTTGGGAAAGAAAGGACGCTTTCTGTGTGGCGATTGCCTTCCCCCTGGATTCGAATGTCTGGTTTTTTGGTTATGCGAAAATGAATAATTGGCTAACTGAGTGTTTCCTATAAAAAAAATTGAAATAAAACACGGTTTGCTTTAAGATTCGGAATTCAATCATTGTCTTATAGGGTTATTTTTAACCTCAATTACTTAAGGAGTGGCTCTCATGAAACGTTTGTCTCTGTTGGTTCTGGCTCTCTGTCTCACCCTGGTTATCGGTATTTCTGCCTGCTTTGCTGCAGAAGAAAAAAAAGACCCCTTGGCGGCTTGGAAGCCCAAGTTTGATTCGAGTGGTGCCGAGTACACCTACATCCTCTCCAACATCTCACACCCGGTTATTGAAGGTGTCGGTGCAGGCTACCGGATTCGCGATCGCGTCTGGGAAGCTTCCAAAGGCCGCCTCTATGTCGACTTCCGCCCCTTGGCCCAACTCGGCGGTGAGAAAGACGTAATCAACAAGCTCAAGCTCGGTGCCGTGCACGGCATGCTGAGCTCCTCGGTGGCGGCACAGAATGTTGCCGACACCCTCGGTGTCGTTAACATGCCTTACGTTGTCGACACTTTCGATAAACTCGACACCTTCCGCAACACTCCGGAGCTCTGGCAGCCTTTTGCTGACAGCGCCCTGAAAAGCGGCATCATGACGGTCGACGTCACCGGTTATGGCCCTTACGGTTGGGCCACCACCACCCCGGTCGAAACCATCGAAGACGCCAAATCGATTAATTTCCGGATTGCCCAGGCGCCACTCAACGCGGACTTCTACAAGGCATGGGGTATGAAATTTACGGTCATGCCCTGGCCGGACGTTCCCCAGGCCCTGCAAACAGGCGTTATCACCGGCCTTGATCACACCGCCATCGTTTGCAACATTACCAAGAAATTCACCATTGCCAAGAATTTCACCGAGCTCGACTATGCCCAGGGACTTTTCATCCACCTGATGAACAAGCGCTGGTTCGACAAGCTGCCTGCAGACCTGCAGGAGATCCTGATGACTGCTATTAAGGAAGAGAGTGCAGCGACCCGCAAGCTGACCCGCAAGCAACACGACGCTCAGGTTGCCAAGGCCAAGGAAGCTGGCGTCACCTTTACTAAACTATCCGACGCCGAAAAGCAGCAGTTAATCGATGAGATCGCTCCTGTTTATGAGAAGTGGGGAGAGAAGATCGGCATGGATTATTTCAAAAAGGTGCAGGCTGCGCTCGGTAATTGATTCTTGATACAAAAACAGCTATGATCTGCGACCGGGGAGAGGTTCTCTTCCCGGTCGTTTTTTTTTGCGGCAACGCCACAAAAGGCGAAGTGAGCCATATTTTTAAACATCTATACGTTGGGGGTTTCTGCTTTTCGCGCCACGCCTACAGGCTACGCGCTCTTTCCTATGAAAAAACTTATCTACTATATTCATCGTGTGTTCTCTTTCGTCGAGGACTGGAGTCTCTTCGCGACAGTCATGGTTGCCCTGTCGGTTGCGATCGCCAATGTCGCCCTGCGTAAACTGACCAACGACGTCAACCTCTACTGGTCCGACGAAGTGGTGCGCAAGACAATCTTCTTCACCACCTATGTCGGCTGTATAGCGGCAATCCGCAACCGTTCACTGATCCGTATCGACGCATTGCCGCAACTCTTTCCCTTCCTGAAGAAGCCACTTACTGTTTTCAGTCATCTTGGTGTGCTGGTTTTCTCCGGCTTCATGATCAAGCTCGGCTATTCCCTGACTGAAATGGTCTACTACGACGAATATGCCAAAACGGCGTCATTGCAAATTCCCGAATGGTATTTCTACGCGGTTCTGCCGATCATGGGCGTGATGATGTTTGTTCGCACCCTGATTATCCTAATTGAAGACTGGTTCGGCATCAAACTCTGCGAACCCCCAATTGAAGACGAGGTGGCCTGATGGAAACCAATTACCTCGTCATTATGGCGCTGCTGATCGGTTGCCTGGCAACAACGATCCCGGTCTTCATGGCACTCTTCTTTACTGGGATGGTCGGCCTGGTCTGGATTGCCGGTATCGATCCACAGATCGTTATCGAAGTTCTCTACCGCAGCATGGACAAGTTCGCTCTGATTGTTGTGCTTTTCTTCGTACTGTGCGGCAACATCATGACCACCGGTAGCATCGTCTCAAAACTGATCAAGACAGCGAATTGCATGGTGGGCTTCCTGCCTGGCGGCCTGGCCATGGCAGGGATTCTGGCCTGTGGCTTCTTCGGCGCCATTTCCGGTTCCACAGTCGCCACTGTAGTGGCTATCGGCGGCTTCATGATTCCGGCGCTGCTTGAAAATAATTACGACGAGAAATTTTCTGTCGGCGTCATGACCACCGCACCAATCCTCGGCGTCATAATCCCGCCCTCGATTTCGATGATCCTCTATGCCATGGTCACTAACGACCCGCTTGAGGCGCTCTTTTTAACCGGTTTTGTCCCCGGTTTCCTGATCATGTTCTTCATGTCTCTTTACGCGTACTTCTTCTGCAAACGCCGGGACACCATAACCATAACCATTCCGAAGCCGAGCCTGCAGGAAGTGTTTACCACCCTGCGCGAAAGCTTCTGGGCTCTGATGCTGCCGGTCCTGATTTTCGGTGGAATCTACTCCGGCTACTTTACTGCCAACGAAGCGGCTGTGGTCGCCTGCTTCTACGCCTTCATTGTCGAAATCTTCATTCACCGCGATCTCAAACTGCGCGAAATCAAGGGGGTCGTCATCTCCTCTGCGATCACCTCGTCAACCCTGCTCGTGATTGTCGCCGGTGCTTCGGTCTTTGGCGAGTACCTGACCTTTGAGCAGATCCCCGGGCAGATCGCCAACGCTGTGGTTGAGAATATTCAGACCCCCTGGGTTTTTCTCCTCTCGGTCAATATTCTGCTGCTGATTATCGGTATGTTCATGGATATTATTTCCGCCACCCTGATCCTGACACCGATCTTTCTCCCCCTGCTGAGTCGCTTCGGCATAGACACCATGCATTTCGGCCTGCTCATGACGCTGAACCTCGGCATTGGCTACTGCACGCCGCCGCTAGGCGTCAGTCTCTATATTTCGGGGGCGGTCGCCGACCGTGATCTGATTTATGTTTCCAAGGCGGTGCTGCCGTTTCTGTTGATTCAGATTGCTATCCTGATGCTGTTGACCTTCTGGCCGGACCTGGTGCTCTTCCTGCCACACTGGGTGTACCCGCCGTCGTAAAAAGATGGCTTTTAGCATGAAAATTAAAATTGAACGCAGATAAAAGCTGATGCACACAGATAAACCAGAATTCTAAAGGGTTTTGCTGCTTAACTTGTTTATATAACAATCTTCAAGTCTTTGACCTTAAGTCAGTTTTTATCAGTCCTTACCTGCGCTCGAAAATGGCCGGTTTTTTAGTGATAGACTTGCTGTGTTAAGTCGTCTTCATGACCTGTTGTTTGAATGTTTTTTTAGGGAGGTTTTGATGGAAACGAAAATATTGGTTCCGGTCGATGGTTCAGACACTGCGGGTCGCACTCTCGAAAAAATCATTGCCTTAAAAGAATGTTTCCCGAAAGAGTTGACGCTGCTACATGTTGTCGATGTCGACAAATTGGCGTACCGCATGATTCCGGACTTCCAGATCGAAATGGTGAGGGAAAATGCCGGCAAGGCCGGGCAGCATGTGCTTGACAGCAAGGTTGCCATCCTTGAAGAGGCCGGCTTTACCGTGGATGCCCGCCTCGACTTTGGCCCGCCCCGGCAGTCTATCTGCAAAATCGCCAACGATGAGGCCTTTCAGCTCATGATCATCGGTCGGCGCGAAAGCACTGGAGAGATCCGCGATGTCCTGTTCGGCTCGGTAGCTAACTATGTTCTGCACAACGTCGCCTGCCCGGTCCTGCTCTTCTGACCTTACTCCCTCAATCTTTCAGGGTGATCCATGAATTTTTCTACTGAGGACCTGCAACAACTCGAAGCGTTGGAGATTGAGCCGTCAAAAGCGGCCCGGCAGCTTGCCTGGTTACGCAGAGGTCAGCTCGATATCACGCTGGAGCGCTGCTGCACTGTCGATGACGGTATCACGCAGCTTCAGCCTGAGTCCCACGCTTACCTGTATAAGGCCTTCGACTCGGCGATCGCAGCCGGACGTCTGCGCCGCTTTGTCCCGGCTTCAGGTGCCGCATCACGCATGTTCAGCCCCCTGCACGCCGAAAGAGGTGTTTTTGATGCCTGTCGTGCGGTCGAACCGCTTACAGGGGCCTCGCAGGCAGAGCTCAACCTGCGACGTTTCCTCGATGAAATTGAGGCCTTCGCTTTTTACCCAGACCTGAACAACGCCATGGCGGAAGATGACCAGGATTTACAGCAAGCCCTGGCTGACCGCGACCTGCCCCTGATCGTCCGTTACCTGCTGGAACCCTGCGGCCTGAGCTACTCACGGCTACCGAAAGGCCTGTTAGCCTTTCACGCCGCTGTTGACGGCTCCCGCACACCTTTTATTGAGCATCTCGCAGAAGCCGCGCTGTTGAACGGTCTGGACGGTGTTGTTCGACTGCACTTTACCGTCTCCGCGGAACACCTTGAACTGTTCAAGGCGCAATTTGCCGCCTGGCAGGAGACCCTTGCTGCGGCCTACGGCTGTCATTTCGAAGTCAGCTACTCCACCCAGAAAGCTTCGACCGACACTTTGGCCCTGGACGCGAAAGATCAGCCGCTACGTGACAGTGAGGACCGCTTGGTATTACGTCCCGGCGGGCACGGTGCCCTGATCAAAAACCTCAATGACCTGTCTGGCGACATCGTCCTGATCCGCAACATTGATAATGTTGTTCCCGACGTGCACAAGGACGCCAACCTGACCTGGGCCAAACTGCTGACCGGGTACCTCGTGACTCTGCAGGAAGAACAGCACGCTCTGCTCAAGGCGCTCCATGATCACCCGGAAGACCCTATGACCCGGGAACTGGCGGTCTGTTTCCTTGGCGACCGGCTGCAGCTGGACGTCTCACTCTCTGACGACAGCCAGACCTTGCTCGACAAGCTTGACCGGCCGGTGCGGGTGTGTGGCATGGTCCCTAACAGCGGTGAACCTGGAGGAGGGCCTTTCTGGGTGCGCGGTAGCGATGGGCGGGTGACCCGGCAGATTGTCGAAGGGGCGCAGATTGACAAGAGCGATCCCGAACAGGCGAAAATCCTGGCCGGTTCTACCCACTTCAACCCCGTTGACATGGTCTGTGGCGTCAGTGACTGGCGTGGCAGACCTTACGATTTAAATCGTTTTGTCGATGAAGATGCGGTGATCATCACCAGCAAGAGAATGGAGGGACAAGAACTTAAAGTCCTGGAGCTGCCCGGTCTATGGAATGGTGCCATGGCGGGCTGGCACACTCTGTTCGTCGAGATTCCGCCAGAGGCCTTCAATCCGGTGAAGACGGTCTTTGACCTTCTCAGACCGGCGCACCAGGCTTGAGCCTGCAGAAATAGGGTTATAAGAGCAGCAAAGAGGCAGCAAGATTGAACTCTGATTTCTTTACTGCTGTACTGTTTAGTGATAACGAATTTTCCGGATACCCTCCAGTTGCTTGATCTCTTCCATCAATTCATGCCCAATGCTGCGCTCTTGCTGAGTGATGACTACCTGGTAAAAGAGCTCATCGAGGGCGAAGTCAAGCAGGGAGCTGATATTGGACACTTCGAGATCCCGTTTGGCAAAAACTGCCAATAACTCTTCGAGCAGGCCATCACGATTGAGTGCAGTTACGCTCAGAGTGAGGAAACGATCCTTTTTCATTATCGGATCGAGTTTTTTCAGGAAGGTCAGGCTGATCAGGACCAGGGCTGTGGCAATAACGCCGAGACTGAAGAAGCCCATACCGAAGGCCATACCCAACCCGGCAACCGCCCAGAGGCTGGCGGCGGTCGTCAAGCCACGAACCGAGGCCCCTTCTTTGAGAATCACCCCGGCACCTAGGAAACCGATACCGGTGACGATCTGTGCTGCGACCCGGGAGGGATCAAGGCGCAAGGTGCTTTCCGCGTCAAAGACACCGTACTTGAGGTAAAAAGCTTCTGAGACGATCATCATGACGCAGGAGCCGACTGCCACCAGCAGGTTGGTCCTCA